>NZ_JBFTHK010000201.1:0-7132 GCF_056394205.1 Arthrobacter sp. 10T413_2
CCCACGCCCAGTGCGGAGACGAGCGCGTTCCACAGCACCCAGCTCGTCGAGGCCACGTTGAGATAGCGGTCCCCGGGCCGCAGGTCGGAGTGGATGAGGAGCATCTTCATTTCCTCAAGCAGCGCCCCGCCGTGCCCGTGCACGATGCCCTTGGGAATGCCCGTTGTCCCGGAGGAGAACAGGACCCACAGCGGGTGGCTGAACTCGACGTCCTCGAAGACGAGCTCCGTGGGTTCGGCCACGGCCTGTGCCCAGTCCACGGCCGGGGCCCTGGTTGGGACACTCGGGACGGACGTATGCCGCCCCACCCAGATGATGTGCTCGAGGGTGGGGAGTTGTGCGAAGATCTCCCCCAGCTCCGCGCGGCGGTCCCGGTCMTTCCCGCCAAGCATGTAGCCCGGGGCGGCGATGACGACCTTTGGACCGAGCTGGGCGAACCGCGAAACGATCGCGCCCGCCCCGAACTCCGGGGCGCAGACGGACCACACGGCACCGATCGAGGCGGCGGCGAGCAGCCCGACGACGGCCTCGGCAACATTCGGAAGGATCGCCACGACCCGGTCCCCGTGCCCCACGYCGCGGGCCCGAAGGTGCGCGGCCAGGGAAGCCACCTCGCGCCGCAGCGCATCCCAAGTGACCTCCTCGCRCGTCCCGTCCTCGGCAATGCCGATCAGTGCGGTGCCCTCGTGGCCCTGCAGCAGGTGCCGGGCGAAATTGAGGGTGCGTCCCGGAAACCACCGCGTGTGCGGCATGGCGTCAGTGGTGCAGACCGGTCCTGCCGTACCGCCGAACTCGACTCCCGCAAACCGGGCAAAGAGTTCCCAGAACTGTTCCGGCTCATCCACCGACCACTGCCAGAGCTCGTCGTAGCCTGCACTGACATCAATGCCTTGCCGGCCCAGGAAGGCGGCGAATTGCCCGATGCCGGTCTCCGCGCTGCGTTCGAGGTCGGGCTCCCAGATCACTTCGCCGTCTGCGGCGCGGGCGTTGGGGATCATGCGCTCTCCAAGGGCCGGGAAGCTTCCCTGCGCCGCTCGGCGATCTGGGATGCTGTGAGGGGCTCGGTTCCGATCAGCACAAAAAGGACCCGGGCCGTGCGGTCGGTGCGGTTKGACCACGCGTGGCTGGTGGCGCGTTGCACGGCCACGTCGCCGGCGCGCATGGTTGCCTCACCCTCGTCGACCAGCAGCGTGATCTCGCCCTCGAGCACGACAGCGTAGTCCAGCGAGTCGGTGCGATGGAACCAGAAGTGCTTGGAGCCGCTGTGCTCGGCGCCTGCTTCGGCCTCGTCGTGCCCGTCGAGCTCGCTAAAGATCACCGAACCCGCCTCGTCCGGATAGACGGCGTCCGGCGGGAAGTCTGCAATGCGCAGGATCGTCTCGCCGGCGGCGGGGAAGCTGGGGATCTCGGCGTCGGCCGCGGCCGGGTCCGCGTCGGTGACGTGGTCGATGCGTCCGGCCGCGGTCAGCCAGGGCACGGTGGCACCGAATCCCGGAATCACTTCCGAGGACCAGTGGTTGGGCGCGGCACCGTCCGAGAGGATGRTGGCGCGTCCCTGGTCGTMGTGCCCGGTGACGATGCGGCGTACTGGGGGGCGGGTCATCAGACCACCCATTCTTCGTGCGGGTAGATGCGGGGCTCGGGCCACCAGGGGGCCTTTTGGCGTTCGGTGGAGATCGGGGTGCGCAGCGTGCCGACGCCTTCGAGCTCKAGTTCAATGACGTCGCCGGGCTTCAGGAACTTTCCGATTTCAACGCCGGCGCCGAAGCCCATCGTGCCCGATCCAATGAGGTCGCCCGGCTGCAGGCGGTCGGAGATCGAGACGTAGGCCAGCAGCTCTGCGGGGGTGTAGACAAAGTCCTCGACCTTGGTGTCGGAGAGCACCTCCCCGTTGACGCGGACCTGGCCGCGCAGTCCCTCGATGGAATCGATTTCGTCCATGGTGGTGACCCAGGGGCCAATGCCGTAGCCGAAGTCCTTGCACTTCTGCGGGCCCATGCCGATCGCCATTTCCGCGCCTTGGATATCGCGTGCGCTGAAGTCGTTGAAGACGGTGATGCCAAAGAGGTGGTCCAGCGCCGTGTCCGGGGTCAGGTCGCTTCCGGACTTGCCCACGACGTAGCCGACCTCGAGTTCCCAGTCGAGGGCTTCGGTGAAGTCGGGGTAGGGCAGAACCTGGTTGTGGCCATAGGACATGGCCGTAGTGCCCTTGAAATACCCCGGACGCTCGTAGATCGACCTTGCCGGCTGTGCCTTGGCGACAATGCGGTGGAAGTTCTGGATGTGCTGCTCGAAGGTCAGCCCGTCGCGAATGACCGGGGCGTCGACCGCCGCCCGCCACGAGACCTCATCGATGGCAAGCGAAGCGTCGTCGGCCGCGGCAAGCGCAGCGTGTGCGKCGTCCAGGAATACGGCGCMTCCGCCGATTCCCGCCGCCAGGCTTCCGGGAAGCACCGCCAGGGCGAGAGCCCGGGCGCGCCCGGGCTCGGCGGCCTTGCGCTGCAGCGTCAAGGCATAGGCGCGGGCAAGGTCAATAACCCGGCCCTGCTCCGGCTCGGCCGCGACGAGTCGAATCTGCTCGCCGTCGGGCGTGGGCACTGCTATACGTCCCAGTTTCATGGTTGCTCCTTTGGACATCAAACATACGATACGTACAGTATCGCATTGGGTTGGTGGGGTTGCAATAGACAAGTTCGTGGGGGTGACGCTCAGTTACCGACCGTGGCGGCCCGGGTGGCCCTCAGGAGTGGTTCGCCGTCGCAGAGCTCCTCCAGCCCGATGTCCGGCGGAAGCATGCCCAGGCTTCGACGGATCCCGGTCAGCAGTCCAAGTCMGCGCTKATCCACCGCAAGCGTGCGGGCGCGCGCGCCCCAGGCCGCCGTGGCCGCCGCCTGGTAGCCGCAGCGTTCAAGCAACTCGATTCCCTCCGCGTCGGTCATCGACTCTCCGGCCGCCACCCCGCGCACCAAAGCGCCCAGGTAGCGTTCCAGCTCTGCGGAAGCGAGAAGCTCGGCGCGGACCACCAGGCCTTGGCCCGGCAGTTCCGGCAGCAGGGCATTGACGTCCACCACGCGCCGCATCCCGGCCTTTTCGGCCAGTTTGTCGAACGGCGGCCCGAGCAGGGTCGCGTCCACTTGGCCGCCGAGCAGCGCGTCCAAGCGTTCGCGAACGCCGCCCACCACCACGTAGTCGACCTCGACGCCGGCGTCCCGTARCAGGTGCTTGGCGATGAGCKCGAAACCGTTGTCGGGGGCGTCCACGGCGAACMGGCACCCGGCCAGGTCCGCGAGGGATTCCACGTCACCGCCTGCATAGATGCCCAGTGGCGTGGTCTGCTCGACCTGGGCAACCAGGCGGAAGTCGGCGCCGGCCCGGGTCCATTCGAACAGGTTGTCGATAGCCGTGACCACCATGTCCTGCTCCCCGGCAAGCAGGGCCCGCAGCTGCTCCGCGCTCGAGGGCGTCCGGGTGGGCAGCACCTCAACGTATCGCAGAAATCCCAGCTCGGCCGCCAGCAGATAGGACACCGGCGGAACGAAGTGGCTTTGACGCAGGATCACGGGGCGGCCCCGCCGGCCGCGGCGACCGCGTCCGGGCGATCCACATACCAGGGAGGCAACTGCCCGCTAGGCCCACGGACCGTTKAACGCTGGATGCCGAGACCAGAGATTTCCGCCTCCATCACGTCGCCGTCCCTCAGGTAACGGCCCCAATGCGAACCGTTGCCCGCAGGCGAACCGGTGATGAGGACATCGCCGGGCAGCAGCACGGCCACCGAGGAGGCGTAGGCGATCAGGCTCGGGATGTCGAAGAGCAGGTCATCGGCCAAGGCATCCTGCATCAGCGTGCCGTTGAGGCTCAAGCGGATGCGGAGCTTCGCAGGATCCGGGACGAACCGCTTCGGCACCACGTAGGGGCCGGTGGGGAAGAACGTCGGCTGGTTCTTGGCACGGAACCAGTCGGTGCCCATCATCGCGATGTCGTTGCGCGGTACGAGCGTGCGCGCCGTGATGTCGTTGACGATCGTATACCCGGCCACGTAGTCGAAAGCGTCTTCGGCCGCGACCCGGTGCGCCCTGCGGCCGATGACCACGCCAAGCTCCAGTTCCCAGTCGACGTTTCCGCCGACATCCGGCAACTTCACGTCATCGTAGGCGCCGCAGACCGCCGAGGGGATCCCGGTCCAGACGTAGGGGTCGCCCGTCCGGCCGCGCTCGTCGATTTCGGCTGCGGCGTCGGCGGCCAGTTGCGCCGCATCGGCGCCTTCCTTGCCGAGCTTGTGGGCCACACTCATCTGCAGGACGTGCTCACGGTAGTTCGCCCCCGCGGCGATGATGGTGCCCACCGGCTGCACCGGCGGCAGCACCCGCAGCCCGTCGAGCGGGCGTGCGCCCGCCGCTGCCGGGTCGATGGCCTCGAGGGCGTCCAGGTGCGCATCCCAGTCAGCGAACAGGTCCCCGATCCGCCCGATTCCCGGCACCACTGTGCGCAGGTCAACGACGTCGTCGCCGAAGACCACACCGGGAAACTCCTCCCCGCCGTCCTCGAAAGTGCCCAGCATGAATCCGTTCACGCGTGCCTCTTCCATGAATCCTCCATTAGTCATTGTCTGCTGCCGCTATACCGGTGGGGCCACGTACAGGCCCTTGTCGCGGTCGTTGAACATTTCGCGGGCGATGAATTCGTCCATGTCGCCGCCGGTTCCCCATTGGTCGGAGGTSTCGGGGTCGCGCGTGTCAAAGATGCTTGGATGCCAGGTATCCTCATCCACCGAATCCAGCTCGGTGGTGTATTCCATGGTGTTCCCGTTGGGATCGTGGAAGTAGGTGAAGGTGTTGTCCCCGGCCTTGTGGCGGCCAGGGCCCCAGATTTTCTTGAACCCGGACCGCAGCAGCTTGCCGCTTCCGCGCATGTACTCGTCGATGCCGCGCAGCTCGAAGGACGCGTGCTGCAGCGAGGCATGCGGACCGCGGGAGATCGCTATGGAGTGGTGTTGTGCATTGCAGCGCATGAAGTAGAAGAGGTCGCCCATGTGCGGGTGGTTCAGGGTGTCGGAGAGACGGAAGCCCAGATGCTGTTCATACCAGGCGCGCATCTTTTCCGGTTCCGGGGAGTTGAGCACCACGTGGGAGAGCCGCACCGGGATCGCCTCGCGTTCCTCGATCTTGCGGTGCTTGCGCACCTCAACATCGGAGGAGACMTCGATGGTGCGTCCCTCCAAGTCGAAGAAGCGGAAGCCGTATCCCCCACCGAGGGTCTTGACGTCATCGGGTTCGCCAATGAGCTTCACGCCCTTGGCAATGAGGTCCGAGGCGAGCTGGTCCACCGAGGCCTTGTCCGCCGCGCCGAACGCGACCATGTCAAGGCGCTTCTCATCGGCCTCGCGCACGCGGACCGAATACTGTTCCGGGGATCCMTCGGCGGCGAAGTAGGTCACGCCGCCGTCGTTCTCCATTTCGGTGAGGCCCCAGTGGTTCTTGTAGAACTCAACCTGCTTCTGGTAGTCGGGCACCGCGATGTCGAAGTGCCTCAGGTGTGTGATGGGGCTGAATGCCATGATGGTCTCCTGTGTTCTGTCCGTTTGACGCGGATGTGGGTTTAGATGCGTGCCGGCACGTTGTGGCCGGCCTGCGGAATGCTGCGGATGAGGCGCTCCAGGGCCTCGGGGGTGTCGCCGAGGCCCAGGATGTAGCGGTCCGGGCGAACGACGACCGCCTGGGCGCCGGCGGCGGCAAGGATCTGGCCGACCTTGGCCGGATCGAACAGGACCACGACGTCGGCATGTTCCTCAAGTAGTTCCCGCAGTGGGGCCGGGACCGCGGCATAGAGCTCGCGGGTTGTTGCCACCAGGAAACGGCTTCCCACCATGTCATCCAGGCGCACCCCGTCGGCGAGGATCGGCTGCATGCCGAGCCGGCCGGCGCGTTCGTCGGTGCCGCCGTCGTGCAGGCCAGGGCCCAGCGCGGGTGAGATCGGTGCGGATGCGGCGGGGTTTGCGCGGATGAAGGCGTCACGCTGCTTCGCGGTGTCGGCGTCGGTGGTTTGCATGAAGCCCGCCGCCCGGGTTGCCTGCTCGACCCAGAACCGTGCATGCGGCATGCGTTCACTCTCGTAGGTGTCAAGGAGGCTGTCGTMGGCCGCACCGCGCTTRACGGCATCGAGCTTCCACACCAGGTTGGCCACGTCGCGTATTCCGGCGCATAGGCCCTGACCAAAAAGCGGTGGCGCCTGGTGGGCTGCGTCCCCCGCCAGGAAGATGTTCCCGGCGCGCCACTGCCGTGCGATGCGGCCACGGAAGGTATAAATAGCGAGCCGGTCTGCAGTGAATCTGTCTGTCGGCAGCACGCCGTGGCTGATCTTTTCCACACCCGCAGGGGTGGCAATTTCCTCGGGGTCGTCCCCCGGCATCAACATGAACTCCATCCGCACCCGTTTGCCGGGGAGGCGGATCCACAGGGCGGGCCTTGTGTGATGACCCAGGAAGATCATGTCGGAAGRCAGGCCGGGGCCTTCTTCCAAAATGCMGTCCGCGACAAGCCACTGTGCATCCTCGCCCAGCTTTTCGCACTCGATGCCCAGCGCCTGGCGGCTTGGTGAACGTGCCCCGTCCGCTGCGATGGCCCAGCGGGCGCGGATTAAGGATTCCGCGCCGTCGGAGTCACGCACCGCCACCTCGACGCCCGGTCCCTCATTGCGCACGGAGAGCACGCTGGTGCCTCGGTGGAGCTCGACGCCGGGAAGTTCTTCCACGACATCCCGCAGCAGGACCTCGATGTCCGGTTGGTGAAAGGTGAGATCGTCGTGCCAACCCTGGGTGCCAAACTGACCCGTGGGCAAGGACACCAGGACTTCCCGCTCCTCGTTCTCGATGTGGAAGGAGGACATCGGCAAAGTTACCTCGGCAAAGCGCTCGGCGACTCCCAGCGATTGGAGGGTGCGGAAGGTTTCACCATCAAAGTGCACGGCGCGGGCAGTTGGCCAAACCTGGACATCACGCTCCACCCCGATGGCGGTCAGACCTGCGCGCCCCAGCAAGGCCAGCGCAGTGACTCCTACAGGCCCTCCCCCGATCACTACCACGTCGACGTTGACGTTAGCCATCTTGCTCCTTCAAGTTMAGTACGTATCGTTT
>NZ_JBFTHK010000202.1:0-7048 GCF_056394205.1 Arthrobacter sp. 10T413_2
GCCTCATATCGTTCCCGTTGCAGTTCCGCCGGGCGCCCCCAAACCGGACTTTCGCCCCGGGCCTGTGTGCCATGCTGGAATTCGGCTGTCCTCCAGGGCTCCGGGCCGGGCGCCCGGCGGGCCAAGAAAGGGCAGCCACCGGCGGTCCATGCCGCCCACAAAACGGATCATCCCCGCCCGGCGTGGCGTGGTACACGAAGGGACAGCAGCATCAGGCAGCGTGAGGTTCAACAGTCAGCAGCGGKACGCGTCCGTCGCGTCGCGCTGGTGCTCGTGCTGCCCGCCGCCCTCCTTCTGTCCGGCTGCGTGGCGACTCCTCAGGGCGGCATCACCAATTCCAGCAGCCCGTCGGAGCTGATTCCGGACGCGGCGTCGGGTGCCCCCACCACCAGCGCTCCGCTGGAGACCGCGCAAACGTCGAACAAGGCCCCGGTGTACTGGATCGGGCGGAGCAACGACAACGCCTTCCTGTACCGCGAGTTCCGTGACGTCCCGKATCAGGACAACCCGGTCACGCGCGCCCTGCGGGTGATGATGTCCCAGAAGCCGCTCGACCCGGACTTCTTCACGCCGTGGCAGAATCCGAAGAAGCTGTCGACGTCGATTTCCGGCAAGAACGTCATCACGGTGGATGTCTCGGCCGATGCCTTCAACAGCAACGTGGACGCGGCCATGGCCGAGCGCGCMATCCAGCAGCTCGTCTACACCGCGACMGCAGCGGCCGCCAGCGCCGGCCTGATMRATTCCGGACAGCAGGTCCAGGTGGTGGTGCTCGTCGACGGGCATACGGACTATGTCGCCTTCAATCATGTCCGGCTCGGCGCTCCGACGTCGCGCAGCGCCGGGATGGTTGCCCCCGTGTGGATCATTGATCCRCAGGAAGGCACGTCCGTCGCTGACGGGTCCGTCAAGATCAGCGGCCGGAGCACCGTTCAAGGCGGGAAGCTTCGCTGGGAGATCCTCAAGGTGGACGGCGATAACGCCAAATCCGCCTACCTCAACGGCAACGCGACGGCTTCGGCCGACTCCGCGCAGTCCGGGCTGTTCACCCTGTCCGCGAACCTCGGCCCKGGACGCTATGAAGTCCGCGTGTCCCAGGTGGACCCGGCGKACAGCTCCAGGGAAGTGTTCACCGACACCCGAGGCTTCACGGTCAAGTAGTAGTCACGGTCAAGTAGTCTCGCGGCCGGCTACCAGCGTCCGAGGATGTCGCTGGCCAGCACGGTGGCGGCGGGTCCTGCCGTGGAGGAGCGCAGCACATGGTGGCCCAGCAGGGCTGTCACCGCGCCTGCGTCGCACAGCCGGGTKACCTCCCGCGGGCTGATGCCGCCTTCCGGGCCCACGATCAGCAGAACTTCACGGGGCCCGTCGTCTCCGCCGGGCCCCGCCTCGCCTTCAGCAGCACTGTCCAGCCAGGCCTCGAGTACTTGCCGCAGGGGACGTACAGCGTCCTCGTGCAGGACGACCGCGAGGTCCGCGGCTGCCACGGCGGCCTGCAGCCCGGCACCGTCGACGGCGGCCCGGACTTCCGGGATCCAGGCCCGGCGGGCCTGCTTGGCGGCCGCGGTCACCACCGACTGCCACTTCGCATGCGCCTTCGCGGCACGTTCGGCCTTCCACCGGACGATGGACCGCTCGGCCTGCCAGGGAATGACGGCGTCGATGCCCAGCTCGGTGGCGGTTTCKGCCGCGAGCTCGTCGCGGTCGCCCTTGGCGAGGGCCTGGACCAGAACCAGCCGGATCGCGGGTTGCGGCTCCGCGAGGAGGTCCAGGCACTCGACGGTCAGTTCGCCGGGAGCGACGGCGACGACGGTGCCGGTCAGGCGCTTGCCGGCGCCGTCGGCGATATCCACGGCCTCCCCGACGGCGAGCCGCTTGACGGTGACGGCGTGGCGGGCTTCGGTGCCTTCGAGGACGAAGGCCGAGCCGGGGACCTGCTGATCCAGGGTGCCTGGGGCGGTGAAGAAGACCGGGTTACTCACCGCTACAGGTTACCGAGCCGGTCCCGGAGTTTGGCGAAGACACCGCCGCTCGCGGCAAGCTTTCCCGCGGTGAAGTGTTCGCCGCGGTGCTTGGCCAGTTGGCGGAGGAGTTCTTCTTGGGCGTGATCAAGCTTGACCGGCGTTTCGACCTGCAGGTGCACCTTCAGGTCGCCGCGGCCGTGGCCGCGCAGGTGCGTGACGCCGAGGCCGCGCAGGGTGATGATCTCGCCCGACTGGGTGCCGGCCTTGACGTCGATCTCCTGCTCGCCGTCGAAGGTCTCCAGGGTGATTTCGGTGCCGAGCGCGGCAGCCGTCATGGGGATGTTGAGGCTGGCGTGGAGGTCGTCGCCGTCGCGGACGTAGGTGGGRTCGTTGTTGACCCGGATCTCCACGTACAGGTCACCGGCCGGGCCGCCGGCGGGGCCCGCCTCGCCCTGGCCGGACAGCTGGATGCGGGTGCCGGTGGCAACGCCGGCCGGGACCTTGACGGTCAGGGAACGGCGGCTGCGGATCCGGCCCTGGCCGCTGCACTCGTTGCAGGGGTCCTTGATGACGGTGCCGAAGCCCTCGCAGGAGCCGCAGGGAGCCGACGTCATGACCTGGCCGAGGATGGACCGCACGGCGCGCTGGACCTGGCCACTGCCGCCACAGATGTCGCAGCGGACCGGGTGGCTGCCCTCGCGGCAGCAGGAGCCCTCGCAGGTGGGGCAGATGACGGCCGTGTCCACTTCGAGCTTCTTGTTGACGCCGAACACGGCGTCGCGGAGGTCGATGCGTACGCTGATCAGCGCGTCCTGGCCGCGGCGGATMCGGGAAGCCGGGCCGCCCTGGCCGCCGCCGGCGCCGAAGAAGGTCTCGAAGATGTCCTGGAAGGCGAAGCCCTGGCCGGAGTAGCTKCCGCCGCCGAAGCCGTTGTCGGTGCCGTTCTCATTGCCGGTGGTGTCATAGACCCGGCGCTTCTGCGGATCGGAAAGGACCTCGTAGGCGTGGGTGACCGCCTTGAACCGGTCCGAGGCGTCCTCCCCCGGGTTCACGTCAGGGTGCAGGGTCCGGGCCAGTTTCCGGTAGGCCTTCTTGATTTCCTCCCCCGTTGCRTCGCGGGAGACTCCAAGAACGTCATAGTGGCTGCTCAAAGTGTGTATCTCTTCCTTGTTGTTCTGCCTGTGGGGCACTGMCTGTCGGGCAAAAGTAGCGTTCGGTCMCGGGCCGGTCAGGGCCCGAGGATCCTCGAAAGGTAGCGGGCCACCGCGCGGACGGCGGCCATGGTGGTGGGATAGTCCATCCGGGTGGGCCCCAGGACGCCGACCTTGGCCGTGGCGTCCGGCCCGTAGGCGGTGGCCACCACCGAGGCCTCGGCGAGGCCGTCGTACGGGTTCTCCCGTCCGATGCTGACCGTGACACCCCGCGGGTCTTCGGCCATTTCGCTGAGCAGGCGCAACATGACCACCTGCTCCTCGAGGGCCTCCAGCACGGGGCMGATGCTGAGCGGGAAGTCCACGTTGGAGCGGGCCAGGTTGGCGGTCCCGGCCATGACCATACGCTCCTCGCGGCTGCTCGTGGCCAGGGCCTCGAGGCCGCGGGCCAGGGCCTGGGCTGCGCCGCGGCGCGCCGGCGGCCCGCTCKCCACGACGGCKGCCAGCAGTTGCGGCATCAGGCTCAGCGGGGTTCCGGAGAGGCTGGCCAGGAAACGGCTGCGCAACTCCGCCAGTGCGTCGTCGGCAATCTCCTGACCGACGTCGATCACGCGCTGCTCCACCTTCCCGGTGTCCGCGATCAGGACCGCCAGGACCTTCCGGGGCGCCAGCAAGACGAATTCGATGTGCCGCACCCGGGCGCGGCTGAGCAGCGGGTACTGCACGACGGCGACCTGGTTAGTCAGCTGCGACAGGAGCCGCACGGTGCGGTCGAGGACGTCGTCGAGGTCCTCTGATCCTTCCAGGAGCGCCTGAATGGCCCGGCGCTCGGCCGGAGACAACGGCTTGACGGCCGAGATCTGGTCGACGAAGAGCCGGTAGCCCTTGTCTGTGGGAATCCGGCCGGCACTCGTGTGCGGTGCCGTGATGAGGCCTTCGTCTTCCAGTGCGGCCATGTCATTGCGGATCGTGGCACTGGAGACACCAAGATGGTGCCGTTCAACCAGCGCCTTGGACCCGACTGGCTCGCGGKAATGGACGTAGTCCTCCACGATGGCGCGCAGCACTTCGAGTTTGCGTGGTTCGCTCACGCTCCACCTCCAATCGACGGTCCCGCAGCCGGTGCCGCCCCAGGACCGTTCGGTTCGCGTCCCCGCGTGCTGCGGGGGCGGTCTGTGACCGGACAGGGGTTAGCACTCGACATGCCTAAGTGCTAACCAGTCTAATATGAGTCGCCGCGTTGTTAGCATTGGATTCGCTCCGGGCGTTGCCTGCGGGACCACGAGGATCCGTCACGACGGAACGGGAACCGCGGCAGCCGCTGCCGTTGCCGCGCCCCTGTGGTCCGGTTCGGGCCCCTTCGGGCCCCGGAGAGTTCCACCGACMGCCGTACATTCCGAGTGCAAAGTAAGCGTGTAGAGATGTCGTACCAGAACTGGGGACCCCAGGACCTGTCCGCCCCCGCCAAGACGCAGTTGCCGGAAGTCCCGGTGGAACGCGGGATGGTCCTCGAGGAGGTCCAGTCCGGCTGGGTGGGCGCCGTGACCCGGGTGGAAAAGTCCGGCGGCATGCACGTGGTGGCGCTCGAGGACCGGCGGGGCAAGTCCCGGTCCTTCCGCCTCGGCTTTGGCTTCCTTTTGGAGGGGCAGCCGATCCGGCTGATGCCTCCGGCGCCAAAGGCGGCGCCGGCCGCCGGTCCCGGCMGCACGGCGTCGGGCTCGGTCCGGGTGGCGGGACAGCGCGCACAGGTGGCCAAGGCCAGCCGAATCTGGGTGGAAGGCAAGCACGACGCCGAGCTCGTGGAAAAGGTTTGGGGCGATGACCTCCGGGTGGAGGGAATCGTCGTCGAGCCGCTGCACGGCATTGACGACCTCGCGGCCGCGGTGGCGGAGTTCCGCCCGGGTCCGGGACGCCGGCTGGGCGTGCTGGTTGACCACCTGGTKCCCGATTCCAAGGAATCGCGGATTGCCGACGCCGTCATGGCTTCGCCGGGTGCCGCCGGCAACGTCCTGATTGTGGGCCACCCCTACGTGGACGTGTGGCAGGCCATCCGGCCTGCGGTCCTGGGGATTGAGCGGTGGCCCGTGATCCCCCGCGGCGTGGACTGGAAAACCGGCATCCTGACGGCGTTCGGGTGGCCCCACTCCACCAAGGAGGAYATAGGCCTCGGCTGGCAGAAGCTCCTCGGCGCCGTCCGCAGCTACGCCGATCTGGARGCGTCCCTGCTGGGCCGCGTCGAAGAGGTCATTGACTTCCTTACCGTGCCGTAGCCAGCCGCTCCGTGATCTCCATTTACGCGTCCAAGCAAGTATTCTTGAAACGGCGGCCGCGCTCCCAGCGCGGTCCCGGCTATTCCAGGCACAACCCAGGCAGCAACGCATCACCGCAATCCGAAGGGCTTCACCGTGGCAGATAACGCACGCGAACACACGGGCAACCAGGCCGGCCATGGCCAGCCCCSGTACCATGGCGTTCCGGCAAATGCGCTGCCGCTGACGGCCGGCGAGGACCGTCAGTGGGCCACGCTGGCGCACTTCGGCGGCATCCTGGGCTGCGTGCCGTCGCTGCTGATCTACTTGATCTTCAAGGACCGTGGCCCGTTCACGGCCCAGGAGTCCAAGGAAGCCCTCAACTTCACGCTGCCGCCGACCATCGCGGCCGTGCTCGCTAATCTGCTGGTCTTCATTCCCGTGGTGGGCAACCTCTTTGCCGTGCTCGCCACGGTGATCTGGATCGCCGTGACCTGTTTCTCGGTGGCGGCGGGCATCCATGTCAACCGCGGCCAGCCGCACCGCTACGAGTTCAACCTGCGCTGGATCAAATAGGCCGGCCCGGCCCCAAGCGCACGGCCCAAGAACAGCAGAGCCGGCCGCTGCCCCCAAGGGGCGGCGGCCGGCTCTTTGTATATCCACGGCCCGGGTGCGTCCGGGCTCCCCCGGGCAGAGGGGCAGCGCCTTAGTCCGGCAGGATCCTGCGGACCACGGCGTCGGCCAGGAGCCGGCCCTTGAGCGTGAGGACCAGGCGCCCCTTGAAGGCAGCCGCGGGGTCCACCAGGCCGTCGGCGATCAGCCCGGCGACMGCGTGCCTGCCAGTGTCTCCCAGGCCGCCGAGGCTCGGGATGTCCAGCCCGGAGTTCAGCCGGGCCTCAAGCATGACCMGCTCCACGTTGCGGGTCTCGGTGTCCAGCGTCTCCCGTCCGGCGGCCGGCGACGCGCCGGTGCCCAGACGGTTGGCGTAGGCGGTGGGGTGTTTGACGTTCCACCAGCGGACGCCCCCGACGTGCGAGTGCGCCCCGGGGCCGATGCCCCACCAGTCGTCCCCCCGCCAGTAGGCGAGGTTGTGCCGGCAGGCCTGTTCGGGGGTGCGGGACCAGTTGCTGACTTCGTACCAGGCGAGCCCGGCCGCGGAAATCAGTTCGTCGGCGAGCTCGTATTTGGCGGCGTGGTCGTCGTCGTCGATTTCCGGCACCTCGCCGCGGCGGATCTGCACCGCAAGCTTGGTGCCGTCTTCAACAATCAGGGCGTAGGCGCTGATGTGGTCGGGGCCGTAGGACAGGGCGGTCTCAAGCGAGTAGCGCCAGTCAGCCAAGGATTCCCCCGGCGTGCCGTAGATCAGGTCAAGGCTGACCGCGAGTCCCGCCTGCCGTGCCCACTGCACCACCTCGGGCACCCGGCTGGGCGTGTGGGTGCGGTCCAGGACCTTCAGGACGTGCGGCACGGCCGACTGCATGCCGAAGGAAACGCGGGTGAACCCGGCGTCGGCCAGCAGCTGCAGGGATTCCGGGGTGACGGAATCCGGATTGGCCTCCGTGGTCACTTCGGCGCMGGGCTGCAGGCCCCAGGCCCCGATCGCAGCCGTGAGAATGCGTGCCAGGTMCTCCGCCGGCAGGAGCGTGGGCGTGCCGCCGCCGAAGAAGACGGTGCTGAGCGGGCG
>NZ_JBFTHK010000203.1:0-6978 GCF_056394205.1 Arthrobacter sp. 10T413_2
CCCCTGCCCTCCGCCACGTGCCGGTCGAGCGCGTTGTAGGAGGTGTTCAGGACTCCGTCGGGAAACCAGTCGTAGAGCGGCGCCCTGCTGGCATCGAGGGCCTGCTGGGGCCCGGTGGTCCAGGAGATCCCCCGGGCAGCGTCCAGCCAGAACTCTGCGGGCTGTTCGAGGCTACGTTTGTAGGCGTCCCGGTAGCTCTTGGTGACCATGAGATACATCCTGTCCACGACGGTGTGATGCAGCCCATGGTAGACCGCGGCGGACCGCCAACACAAGAGTTCTGTATACACAGAAGGCCAATTTCTGCGCTTTATCCGCCGAGTACTGGGCAATTGGCCCTTGCGTGTATACACTGTTGGTGATCACCACTGCAGGGCTCAGCAACGAAGGGGGGCAGGATGCGCGCCAGCGACAAGGCCTACGCGGCACTGCGCGACGACATCATCGAGTGGCGCCTCCTGCCCGGCACAGTCCTCGCCGAGGTCKAGCAGTCGGAGCGCCTKGGCATCTCGCGTACCCCGCTGCGCGAGGCCCTGAGCCGGCTCACGGCCGAAGGGCTGACGACGACGGCGGGCGGCCGCGGCGTCGTCGTGACCGATATTTCCCTGGACGACATCGACGAACTGTTCGAATTGCGCGAAACMCTCGAAGGGAAAGCCGCCGCCMTGGCCGCCGAGCGCGGTGACCGGGCGACGTTCGACCAGCTCCGCCGCGAGCTGCTCCAGGCCCCGGAACTGATCGGCGGCGAGGACCCGGCCCTGCATGAGTACTACGAACTGGTTGGGCGGCTGGACGCGGCGATCGACGCAGCCATCTCCAACGCGTACCTCGCCCAGGCCATGCGCAGCCTCCGCGTCCACCTCGTGCGCGTCCGGCGCCTGGCCGCCGACGACGCCGCCCGGCTGACCGCGGCCGCCGCCGAGCACGCCGCCATCGCCGAGGCGATCGCCGCCGGCAACCCGCGGCTGGCCGAGGCCGCCACCACGCTTCACCTGCACCGCAGTCTTTCCCACGTCAAAGCCACGCATACACCTCACTAAAAGGAGCACCATGGTCAAGGAACACCACGTCCGCGTTTACAAGAGCGAGGAAAACCTGCMCCGCGAGGACCARCTTGCCCACAAGATCGCCACGGTGGCCGCGGATCMCGTGGAGGTGACCGATGAGGTCACGGACATGGTGATCAACCGGATCATCGACAACGCCTCCGTGGCTATCGCCTCGCTGAACCGTGCCCCGATCGTCGCGGCCCGGGCCCAGGCCCTCACCCACGGCCCGACCACCGGCGGCAAGGKATCGAAGGTCTTCGGCATCGAAGAGCGCGTGGCCCCGGAGTGGGCCGCGTGGGCCAACGGCGTCGCGGTCCGTGAGCTCGACTATCACGACACCTTCCTGGCCGCGGATTACTCCCACCCGGGCGATAACATTCCGCCGATCCTCGCCGTCGCCCAGCACGTCGGCTCCAGCGGACATGATTTGATCCGCGGAATCGCCACCGGCTACGAAATCCAGGTCAACCTGGTCAAGGCCATCTGCCTGCACAAGCACAAGATCGACCATGTGGCCCACCTCGGCCCCTCCGCGGCGGCCGGCATCGGCACGCTGCTGGGTCTCGACGTCGAGACCATMTTCCAGTCCGTCGGCCAGGCCCTGCACACCACCACCGCCACCCGGCAGTCCCGCAAGGGCGAAATCTCCACTTGGAAGGCCCATGCCCCCGCGTTCGCCGGCAAGATGGCCGTCGAATCCGCGGACCGTGCCATGCGCGGCCAKACCTCCCCCGTGCCGATCTACGAGGGCGAAGACGGAGTGATCGCCTGGATGCTCGACGGCCCGGACGCCTCCTACATGGTGCCTCTGCCCGAGGCCGGCGAGGCCAAGCGCGCCATCCTGGACACCTACACCAAGGAGCACTCGGCCGAGTACCAGGCGCAGGCCTGGATCGACCTGGCACGCAAACTGCACGGAGAACACCCCGAGGTCACGGACCCGGCCAACGTCGACTCCGTGCTGATCAAGACCAGCCACCACACGCACTACGTGATCGGCTCCGGCGCCAACGACCCGCAGAAGTACAGCCCCACGGCCAGCCGCGAAACCCTGGACCACTCCATCCCGTACATCTTCACCGTCGCCCTGCAGGACGGCGCGTGGCACCACGTCGATTCCTACGCCCCGGAACGCGCCGCCCGCCCGGACACCGTGGAGCTGTGGCACAAGGTCACCACCGTCGAGGACCCGGAATGGACCCGCCGCTACCACTCCCTGGACATCGCCGAGAAGGCGTTCGGCGGCACCGTGGTCATCACGCTCAAGGACGGCACCGTCATCACGGAGTCGATCGCCGTCGCCGACGCCCACCCGCTGGGAGCCCGGCCGTTCGCGCGGGAACAGTACGTCAACAAATTCCGCACCCTCGCCGCCGGCCTCGTGGCCGACGAGGAGATCGAGCGCTTCCTCGCCGCCGCCGCGCGGCTTCCCGAGCTCGCCGCCGGTGAGCTTGACCAGCTGAACATCCAGGCGGCCGACGGCGTGATCGACCTCGCCGCCGCCCCGAAGGGACTCTTCTAATGCTGTACTCGAAGACCACGCCGGAGCAGAAGCGGATCCGGTTCCGGGAGCTCCTGGCCTCCGGCACCATCCAGCAATTCCCGGGCGCATTCAACCCGCTCTCGGCCCGGCTGATCGAGGAAAAGGGCTTCGCSGGCGTCTACATTTCCGGCGCTGTCCTGGCCAACGACCTCGGCCTGCCGGACATCGGGCTGACCACGCTCACCGAAGTCGCCACCCGGGCCGGGCAGATTGCCCGGATGACCGACCTGCCGTCCATCGTGGACGCCGACACGGGCTTCGGCGAGCCGATGAACGTGGCACGGTCCGTCCAGGAACTCGAGAATGCCGGTTTGGCCGGCTGCCACATCGAGGACCAGTTCAACCCGAAGCGCTGCGGCCACCTGGACGGCAAGAACGTGGTGGACCTCGAGACCGCGACCAAGCGGATCCGGGCCGCGGCCGACGCCCGCCGCGACCCGAACTTCCTGATCATGGCCCGGACCGACATCCGCGCCACGGACGGTCTCCAGGCCGCCCAGGACCGGGCAAAGGCCCTCGTGGAGGCCGGGGCGGACGCGATCTTCCCGGAGGCCATGAAGGACCTGAGCGAGTTCCAGGCGATCCGCGACGCCGTCGACGTCCCGATTCTGGCCAACATGACCGAATTCGGCCAGAGCGCCCTGTTCACGGTGGACGAGCTCGCCGGCGTCGGAGTCAATATGGTGATATATCCGGTGACGCTTCTCCGTAGTGCCATGGGGGCTGCGGAGCGTACTCTGGAATCGATTAAGGCCGACGGAACCCAGGAGGCACAGGTTGGGAGCATGCTGACCCGTGCGCGTTTGTACGATCTCGTTGATTATGAGGCTTACAACCGTTTCGATACCGGAGTCTTTAATTTCCACATCCCAGGTCAGTAAGCCCCGCATGGAACCGCCGGCGCGTGCCGGTATACAGGCGTTAGGAACAAAGGAGTTTCAGCATGGCTGAACAGGACATTAAGAAGGGCCTCGCCGGCGTCGTGGTGGACTACACCGCGGTCTCAAAGGTCAACCCGGACACCAACTCGCTGCTCTACCGCGGCTATCCCGTCCAGGAACTGGCAGCCAAGTGCAGCTTCGAGGAAGTCGCCTACCTGCTTTGGAACGGCGAACTGCCCACCGCGGAGCAGCTGGCCGAGTTCACCGCGCGGGAACGCGCCGGAYGCCCCATCGATCCCGTGGTCAAACAGGTGGTGGACGCGCTGCCCACCACCTCGCACCCGATGGACGTCTGCCGCACGGCAGCCTCCGTCATGGGCGCACGGCACCCGCTCGCGGAGGACTCCTCCCGCGAGGCCAACATGGCCAAGGCGATCGACCTCTTCGCGGCGATGCCGGCGATCGTGGCCTACGACCAGCGCCGCCGGCACGGTCAGGACRTCGTGGCGCCCCGCGACGATCTGGGCTACTCGGCGAACTTCCTCTGGATGGCCTTCGGCGAGGAACCGGTCCAGGAAGTCGTGGACGCCTTCAACGTCTCGATGATCCTCTACGCCGAGCACTCGTTCAACGCCTCGACCTTCACGGCCCGCGTGATCACCTCAACGCTCTCGGACCTGCACTCGGCCGTGACCGGGGCGATCGGAGCGCTCAAGGKCCCGCTGCACGGCGGCGCCAACGAGGCCGTCATGCACACCTTCGACGAGATCGGTATCCGGCAGGAGGAGTCGCTGGACGAGGCCCATGCACGGGCCAAGGCCTGGATGGAGGACGCCCTGGCCCACAAGCGCAAGGTCATGGGCTTCGGCCACCGTGTCTACAAGCACGGCGACTCGCGGGTGCCCACCATGAAGGCGGCCCTGGACAAGATGATCGCGCACTACGGCCGCCCGGAGCTGCTGGGCCTCTACAACGGCCTGGAAACGGCGATGGACGAGGCCAAGGCGATCAAGCCGAACCTKGACTACCCGGCCGGCCCGACCTACCACCTCATGGGCTTCGACACCCCCACCTTCACTCCCCTGTTCGTCGCCAGCCGCATCACGGGCTGGACGGCGCACATCATGGAGCAGCTGGAATCGAACTCCCTGATCCGCCCGTTGAGCGAGTACAACGGCGTCGAGGAACGGCACCTGCCGTAATTTTCGAACAACGCACGACGGCGGGCCGGTMACCTGAAGGTGACCGGCCCGCTTCGTTGTGCCCGCGGGCTGGTCCTAGCCGACCTTAGTGACGCTCAGCGAGGTGATGACCGTCTTGAGGTCCTTGTAGGCCTGGGTACGGGTGAAGGCCAGGGCCTCGTCCATGGTCTGGAACTTGTAGAGGCCCCACGTGGCTCCGCCGAGGGGACGACGATCCGCGAAGCTGTAAAACTTCAAAGAATCCGGGCYTTGTACCGCGAAATCAAGGACGCAGCCGATCCCGTCCTGTCCGGCGATGCGGTTCGTAATCCCTATCCCCGCTTGGACGGGGCCTCCGTCATTTGCTGCTGAGGTCATGGCGACGTAAGCGAACCTCGGGGTTCCCTGTGCCGGCGCGGCCGGGTCGACCGGGAGTCCTGCCATCGGCTGGCTGTCGAGGACCTTGTACGGTGCGTTGTTGAGACACCCGCTGGTGATCCAGTCATAGGTATCACCGAATGACAGCCGTGCCACTTCCTTGCCGGCGGAATCCGTGAGGGAAGTCCCCGGACCGTTTGATAGCGCAATGCTCTCGGATGAGTCGGCGAGTTGCCAGGCAGCCGGGTAGTTGAAAGCCAATTTATAGCCCGTGGAGAAATACTCGTACGTCTTGATCCCCCGCGCGGCCAGGCTGCCCGGCGCCGGTGTGMCAACGAGAGCCGTTCGAAGCTCCACGGGAATTCCCTTGGACGCGAATTGCCCGTCCATGTACTGTTCCGCCGTCAGCCGCTCATTGTTCTCCGCCGCCTGATCCCAGCCCGGCATGTTCGCCCACGGCTGGTCAGCGTCGATGATGTACTTGCGGTCAGTCAGCTTGGCCATCCAGAACCAACTGMCGGTGTCCGTCTGGCCGCCTGAGGCCGTCATGCTCAATGCCATCCAGTCTCCCGCACAGCCCGCAACCTGTGCGGCAGGCAATTGGTCAGCGAACCAGCTCTGAACGCCGACCACGCTGTCCTTCGTACAGACGACGGTTCCGGTGGCTGCCGGCACGCTTGCCGCTGCCGTCGGCATCGGGGCCGCCGACGGCGACACGCTAGCCGATGCTGCCGCTGAGGCCGTCGGGGAAGCGGTCGCCGTCGGAGTGACGGTGGCCGCCGGTACGGGGGCGGTGGTGAGGGACCCCAGGTTGGTGGCCACGAGGACGCCGGCCGTGACGGCCGCCGCCGCCAGTGTGAGCACGCCGGCCAGCCGGGCCCGCCGGCGCTTCCGGTCCGCGAGGGAAAAGACATTGCGCGGCAGGCTGTCGCTAAACTCCGCGGGCTCGGTGAGTATCCTGCGCAAGGCTGCCTCACCGTCGGGCACGGACGGATCGCTGTGTATCGGGTCCGTCGCGGAAATCATGTTCTTGATCGGATCCATCTCAGGCACCCATCTTCTGTGTCATCGTTTCAGCGCCTGCCGGCATGTGCTTGCGAAAGGCGGCCCGTGCCCGGTGCAGCCGGACCTTGGCGGCGGCCTCGCTGCAGTGCAGCACACCGGCAATTTCCGCGATACCCAATTCATCCCAGTACGCGAGCTGGAGGATGTCCCGGTCGTTCTCCCGAAGAGCGGCCAGGGCGTCCTGGACCGCCACGTTGTCCGAGTCGCCGCCGAACCGGACTACGGCCGCGGAGCGCACCTTGTCCTGGAGCGCCTCCTGCCGGTCCCTGCTCCGGTACGCGTTCCCGATCAGGTTGCGGGCCACCGTCAGGAGCCACGCCGTATCCGTCCGGGGCGCGTCGTCCCACTTTTGCCACACCACCCGGAAGACATCCGCGGCGAGTTCCTCCGCCAGTTCGACCGATTCCACCCGCCGCCGGACAAACCTGTAGACCTGCGGATAGTTGTCTTTATGAATGGCGATAAACGCCAACTCGCGCTCCGAAAGCACGCATCCCCCAAATATCAAATGTCCGAACTGCTGGATAACTGTATTGTTTCCGGCTTCCGGGCCGGGGTTACACGCCCCGCAAAGAATATTCCGCCGAGGCCACGGTCTCGTTGTCATCGTTCAGGATGATGACGGCGTCCACAGCGCGCTCCCCCAATGCCAGCGGCAGCCAGTGTTCGGCATCCTGCCACATGCGCGCCAACGGCAGGGACGTGACCGGGAACCACTCCGGGATGATTTCCTGGCTTTCGACCGGGTCGCCGGTCCAGCGGCGCGCGGTGAAGAGGCTCGTGGACATGTTCCATTCCGGCCGGGCGGGAAAGACGAACTCGATCAGCCCGGCGACGCGGAGATCGTGCTCCCTGACCACGATTCCGGCCTCCTCGAAAAC
>NZ_JBFTHK010000204.1:0-6892 GCF_056394205.1 Arthrobacter sp. 10T413_2
GGCGCCGGGGAAGATGTCCGCCATGGTGACGATCTGGCCGGCGTCCTTGGGGTAGACGACGGCGGCGCCGCGCGGCATCGAGAGCACGAAGTCCGAAAGCAGCGGGCGCAGGGTCTGGTACTGCTGTCCGACGTTGTTCACGACGACGGAGCCGTCAGGCTTGCYGATGATCTCGTCATGGTTCAGGAAGCCGCGGTGGGTGTGGAAGGCGCCGCCGACCTCGAGCGTGATCGTGTTCATGCGCCCGCGCTCGTCCGTGAGCTGCACCCGCTCGCCCTCGCGGAACGGTCCGCGGCGCCGTGCAGCACCGGTCGCGGCAGTACTCGTGCCTGCGGCGGCGGTGCTGGTGGCTGCGGCTGTGTTAATGCCTGCGGCGGCGGTGGCGGCAGTGTCGCTGCTCATGAAGATGTTCCTCGCTCCTGTAAAGCTGTGTGGCCGCGGACATGCCGGCGGGCACCGGTCCTTGCGCGTGGGGGCCGGAAATTCACGACCGACCAGTAACTCTACCGGTTCTGCCCCTGGTTCTGGGGTTGGGGCCGGTACTTGCCCGTAATGGCGCCGAGGACGGCGGACTGGTGCAGCAGCCCGGTGACGGCGCCATCGCGGTCCACCACCGCGTACTCCTGGCCATCGAGCTGGGCCAGGTACTGGACGAGCTCCTGGCCCTTGGACCATTCGGGAACGTAGGCCCCGGCGCTCAKKGCGTAGGAGACTGCCGAAACGGGGGTGGTCGCGGCCAGCGGGGCAGGCACCATGGCTGCTGCGCCGGCGTCGACAATGCCCACCGGACGGCCGTCCCGGTCGCACAGCACCACGGCGGGACTGCCGGACGGCGCCCGGTGCAGGACGTCKGCCACCGTGGCGGTGTCCGGAAGGCCGACGGCCGGCTCGGCGAGGGCCGCGGCGTCGACCAAGTACAGCCGGCCCCGCATGCGGGCMTGCTGGATCGACGCCGAAGCGCCCATCCACAGGAAGCTGCCCACGAGGGCCGTGATGAGGGTGAAGGAAATGTCCGGCCGCGCGCCGCTGACCAGGGGCAGGACAATGAACCACAGCGCCAGGGCGATCACGATGATCCGTCCGGCCCAGCCGGCCGCGATGGTTCCCTTGTCCTGGTTTCCGGTGGCCTTCCAGACGGCGGATTCGACCAGGCGGCCGCCGTCCAGCGGAAGACCGGGAAGCACGTTGAAGATKCYGATCAGCAGGTTGGCCCAGACGAAGATGTTGGCCAGGATGTCGGCCACACCGCTCAGCTGGCCGTAGGCGAGCAGAAGCCAGCCGGCGCCGGCGAGGACGAAGTTCGCCGCAGGGCCAGCCATCGCGACCAGGACCGAGCGGCCCGGTGAGGCGGTGAAGCTTTGGAACTGGGTGTGGCCGCCCCAGAGGTTGAGGACAATCTTCTCCGTGGGCCAGTGGAACACCTTCGCGGTCAGCGCGTGGGCGAGTTCGTGCGCCAGCACGGAGATCAGAAGCAGCAGGGCGTACGCGAAGGCCACGAGGAAGGCGGTGATGCCCAGATGCGGGTTGTTGGTCTCGAGGACCGGCCCGTACGCGATCACGGTGAAGGCCGCGATGATGAACCAGGAGTAGGCGAGATATACCGGGATGCCGGCTATGCGGCCCAGCGGGATACCGTCCTTGCGGGAACCCGCCACCTTGCCGGGCTGTCCCTGGCCGCCGGTGTCAGCCACGGACGGGACTCGCAGTCTTGCGGGCGACGGCGTCGGCGTCAAGCCCGAAGGTGGCATCGGGGAATTCGTGCCGCAGGGCCACCAGTTCTTCAAGGTCCGCCACCGTGCGGCCCTCGAGGGTATCCCACGTGGCGCGGCGGGGGTCATTCGGGAGGGGCACGATGTGCGGGATGGCGACGGTGACGACGCCCGAGGCCACGGCGGCGGCGACGCCCGGGGCGGAATCCTCCAGGGCCACGCAGTGGTGCAGGCCGAGGTCGGGGTCCTGCTGCTGCAGGAGCTCAACGGCCTTGAGGTAAGCCTCCGGGTGGGGCTTGCCCTGCGAGACGGTGTCCCCTGTGACGAGGAAATCGAAGTAGGGCGCGGGGAGGCTGGCAACGATTTCCCGGGCCAGCGGGGCCTCGGACATGGTGACGAGGGCGCAGCGGACGCCCGCGTTATAGAGCTCGTCAAGCAGTTCGCGCGCCCCGGGCCGCCAGGGAACGGACTTGCGGACCTGGCTGACCACGTGGCCCGTGAGGGTGTCGATGATGTCGCGTCGCTCCATCGCTACGCCGGCCTCCTGCAGCAGGCCCGCGGAAAACACCAGGGACTGTCCCACGAGCTGCATGGCCTGGTCATGGGACCACTGTCCGCCGTGCGCTTCAACGAGGGCGCGCTCGGCTTCGATCCAGTAGGGCTCGGTGTCGACAATGGTGCCATCCATGTCCCATAGCGCTGCTTTAAGGAGGGGCCGGGAAGCTGAGGATCGCATGCCTCCCAGTCTAYGGGGAAGCCGGATGCGGGGCGCCGCGCTACGCCTACGGCGAATTTTGGCCGGCAGGCCGCAGTCTCCGGGCAGTTCTTTGCCTCTTCACGGCGCTTCAATGCCTGCACGGGGAAGCGACTTGGACGTAGGGTGATGGCATGAACAGCTTCGAGGCAGACCCCACCGAACCAGGCGCCGTCTCCGAGCCGGAGYGGCTGCTGCAGCCCGTCCCCGAGGGCCGGCGCATCACGGTCATGCTGGCCGCCTTTGAGGGCTGGAATGACGCCGGGGAGGCCGCCAGCGAYGCCCTGCGCTACCTGAACAAACTCTGGGGCGGCAAAAAAGTCGKGTCGATCGACGCCGACGAGTACTACGACTTCCAGTTCACGAGGCCTACGATCCGCCGGACGGCGTCCGGGGAGCGGAAGATCAAGTGGCCGTCCACGCGGATCTTCATGGCAAGTGTTCCCGACTCGAATGTGGACGTGATCTTCGTCCAGGGCACCGAGCCGTCCTATAAGTGGCGCGCCTACACCGCCGAGCTGCTGGTGCATGCCGAGGCCCTCCACGTGGACTACGTCATTCTGGTCGGTGCCCTGCTGGCCGATGTGCCGCACAGCCGGCCGATTCCGGTCAGCACGTCCACCGACGACAACGCCCTGCGCGAGCGGATGGACTTTGAAGCGTCACAGTACGAGGGCCCGGTGGGGATCGTGGGCGTGCTCGGCGAGGTGGCGCTGCTTGCCGGGCTGCCGACGGTCTCGCTCTGGGCGGCCGTGCCRCACTATGTGGCCCAGGCGCCGTCGCCAAAAGCGCAGCTGGCCATCCTGCACCGGATCGAGGAGCTCCTGCAGGTTCCCCTGGACACCCAGGAACTCGTGGAAGAGGCCGACGCGYGGGAGCGCGGCGTGGACGAACTCGCCACCGAGGATCCCGAGATTGCGGCCTATGTGCGCCAGCTGGAGGAGGCCAAGGACACCGCCGACCTCCCGGAGGCCAGMGGCGAATCGATCGCCCGTGAATTCGAGCGCTACCTCAAGCGCCGCAACAAAGACAAACCCTAACGTCCAAGTTGCGGCTGTAGGATCCTAAAATCMGGCTCCTAGAGTTCGACGCCAAGCAAGGCGTTCACGGCATCGCCCACCAGTGCGGCGTCCGTGGCTGAAACGGTTCCCGGGGTGGCCAGGGCGGCCTGGGCCCAGGCGTCGATGGCGGCCAGGGCGCCGGGCGCGTTGAGATCGTTGGCGAGCTCGGTCCGCAGCCGGCCGAGGAGGGACGCGGCGGAGCCGTGCGGAGCCACCGCGAGGGCTTCGCGCCAGGTGCGGAGCCGGTCCTTGGCCTCCGTGAAACCGGCTTCGGTCCAGGACCAGTCCGTGCGGTAGTGGTGGGCCAGAATGGCCAGACGGATCGCAGCCGGCTCCTCCCCGTCAGCGCGAAGCCGGGACACCAGGACCAAGTTGCCCTTGGACTTGCTCATCTTCTCGCCGTCCAGGCCCACCATGCCGGCGTGCGCGAAGTGACGGGCCAGCGGAACACCCGCCAGCGAGTACGCGTGGCCGGCACCCATTTCGTGGTGCGGGAAGATCAGGTCTGATCCGCCGCCTTGGACGGTGAAGGGCTTGGGCAGGTACCGCTGGGCGATCACGGTGCATTCGATGTGCCAGCCGGGCCGCCCCTCCCCCAGTTCACCGCCGGGCCAGMTGGGCTCACCTTCACGGGCAACCCGCCACAGCAGCGGGTCCAGTGCCTGGCGCTTCCCGGCCCGGCCCGGATCGCCGCCGCGCTCGGCGAAGAGTTCGAGCATTTCGGCGTCGGACAGCCCGGACACGGACCCCAGGGTCCAGGCGTCGACGGCGTCGGTCGAATGTTTCCCGGCGGCCTCGACGTCGTAGTAGACGTCGCCGTCGGGCTCTCCGCCGGTGCCGGAAACCCGGTAGGCGAGGCCGTTGCGCAGGAGTCGCTCGATGGCGGGAACGATCAGGGGAACGGCCTCAACGGCGCCGACGTAGTGGTCCGGAGCGAGGACGTTCAGCGCCTCCATGTCAGTCTGGAAAAGCTCGATCTGGGTCGCCGCGAGCTCGCGCCAGTCCACACCGGTGGCCGTCGCCCGCTCCAGGAGGGGGTCGTCGACGTCGGTGACGTTCTGGACGTAGGAGACGTGCTGGCGGCCGTCCCGCCAGGCGCGGTTGAGGAGGTCGAAGGCGACATAGCTGGCCGCGTGGCCCATGTGGGTGGCGTCGTAGGGGGTGATGCCGCAGACGTACATGGACTGCTCACCCGTGGCCTCCAGGGTGACGGTGGCGCCTTTGGCGGTGTCGAAGAGGCGCAGGGCAGGCATGCTGCCCGGGAGCTGGGGAACAGGGCGGGAGATCCAGGATTTCACAGCCCAAGCCTAGTGCTAGGCGCTGATGACATTGAAACCGAGCAGCAGGTATAGGGACAGACCCAGGAGGATCCGGTACCAGACGAACAGCCGGTAGCCGCGGGTTGAGACGTACTTCAGGAACCAGCCGATGATGACATAGCCCACAGCGAAGGCGATGACGGTGGCCAGGGCCGTTTCCGGGAGGCCGTACGGACCGGTGATGCCTTCCTTGGAGACGACTTTGTACAGCTGGTAGAGGCCGCTGCCGAAGACAGCGGGGATGGCCAGCAGGAACGAGTAACGGGCCGCCGCTTCACGCGTATAGCCCATCAGGAGGCCGGCGCTGATCGTGCCGCCGGAGCGCGACACGCCCGGGAACAGGGCCAGGGCCTGGGCGAGGCCGTAATAGAGGCCGTGTTTGTAGGTCAGTTGCGTGAGGTCGCGGTCCTGCTTGCCGACCGTGTCGGCCACGGCCAGGACCATGCCGAACAAGATCAGCATGGTCGCGACGCCCCACAGRCTGCGGAGCACCGATTCGATCTGGTCCTGGAAGAGCAGGCCGAGGACGATKATCGGGACACTGCCCAGAATCACGAGCCAGCCCATGCGCGCGTCCGGGTCATTCCGGGACACTTTGCCGGAGAGCGAACCGGCCCACGCACGGATGATCCGCAGGATGTCGCGCCAGAAGTAGACGATCACTGCCGTCTCGGTGCCCAGTTGCGTGATGGCCGTAAAGGCCGCGCCGGGGTCGGCCGCGTTCGGGAGGAAGGCACCGACAATCCGCAGATGGGCGCTCGAGGAGATCGGGAGGAACTCGGTCAGTCCCTGTACGAGGCCCAGCAGAGCCGCTTGTATCCAGTTCACGTTTATAGACCCTACGTTATGAAGCAGCCCKAATCCCCGTAAGCTTGCTGACATGCAGCAGCGTTATGTCGGCAACAGTGGGTTGCGCGTGTCCGCCCTTTCCCTTGGCACCATGTCCTGGGCCCGGGAAACCGAGGAACAGGATGCCGCCGCCTTGCTGCGGGCCTTCGTCGATGGCGGCGGGACGCTGATCGATACCGCGGCTTCCTACGCTGACGGGCAGGCCGAGGCCATGCTCGGCGGCATGCTGGGCGACGTCGTCGCCCGCTCCGAGGTGGTGATCTCCACGAAAGCCGGACTGACGACGACGGACGGGCGCCGCAGCGTCGACACGTCCCGCAACGGGATGCTCTCGGGTCTTGACGCGAGCCTGGCGCGGCTGGGAACGGACTATGTGGACCTGTGGTTCGCGCATGCCTGGGACCCCAACGTGCCGCTCGAGGAAACCCTTTCCGCCCTTGACTTTGCGGTACGTTCCGGCCGGGCCCGCTACGTCGGCGTTTCCAACTTCAACGGCTGGCAGACGGCTAAGGCCGCCGCGATCGCCGGCTTTCCCCTCGTGGCCAACCAGTCCGAATATTCTCTCCTGCAGCGGACCGCGGAGATCGAGCTGATTCCGGCGATCGAGGACGCGGGGCTTGGCCTCATGGCCTGGGGTCCGCTGGGACGGGGTGTCCTGAGCGGAAAATACCGGGGTCACATCCCCGCGGACTCCCGGGCCGCCCAGCAGCGGCTCGCCACGTATGTGGAGCCGTATCTCGAGGGTGCGGCGTCCAGCGTGGTCGAGGCGGTCGCCATGGCGGCGAAGGGGCTTGGCCGGACGGCCCTGGACGTGTCGCTGAGCTGGCTCCTGTCCCAGCAGGGGGTGGCCACCGCCGTCGTCGGCGCACGGACCCCGGTGCAGCTCAAGGAGATCCTGGACGCGACACTCGCGCCCCTCCCCCCGGAGATCGCGCAGGCGCTCGAAGACGTCTCCGACCCCGTCTAAGGGCTGTCGCGGTGCCGCCGGCTAGCAGTGGGCGCCGGCCCGGGCGGACCCGACGACGTTCTACGCGTTTAGTTCTCTGAGTTCTGCAGGATTTCGAGGTCTTCTTCGTCGTCGACGTCCTCGTCGTCCTCATCCTCTTCGTCGCCGTCGATCACTTCGAGGGGCGTCACTTCGCCGTACGCTTCGTACAGGGCGTCGTCGTAGACTTCAAAGGCATCAGCAACGGCGAAGAA
>NZ_JBFTHK010000205.1:0-6891 GCF_056394205.1 Arthrobacter sp. 10T413_2
TGCGCGGCGAGGATGGAGCTGGCTTCCTGGCGGGTGCTGCCGGAGCTTTCGATGTGGGCGAGCTGGGCCGGGATTTCCCAGCCCTTCTTGCGCATCGCGGTGGCCCAGAGCCGGCCGGCGCGGTAGGAGGAGCGCACCAGGGGTCCGGACATGACGCCCAGGAAGCCGATCTCGTCCGCTTCCTGCTGCAGGTCCACGAATTCCTGCGGCTTGACCCAGCGGTCCACCGGCAGGTGCCGTTCGGACGGGCGCAGGTACTGGGTGATCGTGATCAGGTCGCAGCCGGCCGCGTGCAGGTCCCGCAGGGCCTCGGAAATYTCYTCGCGGGTCTCGCCCATGCCCAGGATCAGGTTGGACTTGGTCACCATGCCCAGGTTCCGGCCCTGGGTGATGACGTCCAGGGACCGCTCGTAGCGGAACGCGGGACGGATCCGCTTGAAGATCCGCGGCACGGTTTCGACGTTATGGGCGAAGACCTCGGGCYTGGAGTCGCAGATCGCCTCGATGTGCTCGGGCTTGCCGGAGAAGTCCGGGATCAGCAGTTCGACGCCGGTGCCCGGGTTCAGCTCGTGGATCTTGCGGACCGTCTCGGCGTAGAGCCAGACGCCCTCGTCGGCGAGGTCGTCGCGGGCCACACCGGTCACGGTGGCGTAGCGCAGGGCCATGGCCTGCACCGAGCGGGCCACCTTGGTGGGCTCGAAGACGTCCACCGGGGAGGGCTTGCCGGTGTCGATCTGGCAGAAGTCGCAGCGGCGCGTGCATTCGGAGCCGCCGATCAGGAACGTGGCTTCCTTGTCTTCCCAGCATTCGAAGATGTTGGGGCAGCCGGCCTCTTCACACACCGTGTGGAGGCCTTCCTTCTTGACAAGGTTYTTGAGCTGGACGAACTCGGGGCCCATCTGGACCTTGGCCTTGATCCAWTCCGGCTTACGCTCCACCGGTGTGGCCGCATTGCGCTGCTCAATGCGCAGCAWYTTCCGGCCWTCTGGTGCCAGTGTCACAGTAGAGCTCCTTCTGGGGTTGCAACTAGGGCTTCTTCATTGTTGCGCAGTTCTTCGGTGATCCGCGACACGAGGTCCGCCGGGGTGACGTCCTTGCCGGTTTCCTGGGCGATCGTGGTGACTCCGGCGTCGGTGATGCCACAGGCGATGATCTGGCCGTAGGGGGCGAGATCGTTGTTGCAGTTGATCGCGAAGCCGTGCATGGTGACTCCCTCGGAGACGCGGATGCCGATGGCTGCGATTTTGCGGTCCGGGCCCTTCGCGTCCTGCTCGATCCAGACTCCGGCGCGGCCCTTGATGCGAACGGCCTCGATGCCGTAGTCCGCCAGGACGGCAATGATCACCGCTTCCAGGCGCTCGACGTAGTCGCGGATGCCGGCCTTGTTCTTCAGCTTGATGATCGGGTAGCCCACCAGCTGGCCGGGGCCGTGCCACGTGAGCTTGCCGCCGCGGTCCACCGCCACAACGGGAGTCCCGTCAAAGGGCCGTTCATGGTCTTCGGTGCGCTTGCCGGCGGTGTAAACGGCCGAGTGTTCGAGTAGCAGTACGGTGCTGGGTGCGGTGCCGGCGAGGACTTTTTCGTGCAGTTCGCGCTGGATCTCCCAGCCGCGGGTGTAATCGATGAAGTCYGGGGCGAGACCCAGCTGGTTGAACTCAAGAGTCATGGCATCAAGCTTAGACCCCGCCCGGCGTCGTTCCCGATTGTGTGCTTAAGCTCTCATGCCTGTGGATAACTTCTGCGGCATTCCGCCGGATCGGCTATTCCTTGGGTATGGAAGATTCCGCAATGGCCGGAAGTCCGGCCCCCATAGTGAGTGGCTACGACGTCGGCCGTTGCCTGGGTGTCGGCGGCAGCGCCACGGTCTGGCTCGTGACCGAACAGTCCACCGGCCGCGACTTCGCCCTTAAATGCTTTGATACCGGCGCCGGTACCGCGCCGGAGGATGCGGAAACGGAAGCGGCGATCCGGCGTGAAGTCCGTATCCTGTCCGCCCTCGAGCATGACCACCTGGTCCGCGCCCACGCCGTGGTCCGCGTGCGGCGGCCTCATGAGGCGGGCGAGGGCGGCCTCGGGCTGGCGCTCGACTACGCTCCCGGCGGCTCGCTGGCGGCGCTCGTCGCGGGCCGGGGGCGCCTGKGGACCGGCGAGACGGTGACGGTCCTGACGCCGATCGCGCAGGCCCTGGCGTACCTTCACGGCCAAGGGTTCACGCATGGCGATGTGGCCCCCGGCAACGTGCTGTTCACCGCCTCCGGCAAACCCCTGCTCGCCGATCTGGGGGTCGCACGGATGGTGGCCGACGCCACTTCKACCGTGGAAGTCGGTACCGATGGATTCCGTGATCCGGCCCCGGCKGACGCGGTGCGGGCCGGCCTTCAGCCGGAACGGGACGTTTACTCGCTCGCGGCCCTGGGCTGGTACTGCCTGACCGGACGGGCTCCGGAGCCCGGTGCGCAGCGGCCGCCCCTCCGCCTCCTCGTCCCTGAGGTTCCGGCCGCGTTGGTGGCCGCCCTCGAAGCCGGACTGAACGAGGACCGGAGGCAGCGTCCCTCGGCCGCAGACCTGGCAGCCGCGGTCTACCGCAGCAGCACGGCAGAGCCCGTGGACCTCTCTATCACCGTCCATCCGACGGTCATTCCACAATTGCTCACCCGCCGGGATGTGCAGCCCGGGCCGCGCAGGCGCCGGCCGGGGAAGCTCCGGCGGCACTGGCGCGGGTTGGCACCCGCCGGGGGCTTCCTGCGCAGGAAGCGGCCGGGTTCAGCACCGGAACAGTCATGGCGGTCCCGCTCTGGAACGCCCGGTCCGTGGCGGCGCCCGGGCGCCACCGGGGCGGCCGGAGCCCACCGAGGCTTCCGAAGGACCCCCGCACGACGGGCGGTTTCGCTCAGTCTCGCGGCTCTGGTTCTGCTGGCCGGCACGTGGCTGCTGGCCGGCGGTGCGCCGGCACGCGACGCCGTCGCCGGACTTTTTTCCGCGCTCGGGGCCGACTACGGCACGGGTCCCGGCTCGGAGGTGGAACCTACCGTCGCTGCCGGGACGGCGGCTGAGCCGTCGCCCGGCCCGGCAGGCGAGACGCCGACGGCCGGCGGCGGGGGAAACGCTGTACTCCCGKATCTGGAGGCACTGCTAGCCTCGGCGGACCCCGYCGAGGCCGTCCGCGGTCTCGCCCGGCTCCGCTCGCTCGCGTTCACCTCCGGGGACTTCGGCCTGCTCGACGCCGTCAACGCTCCGGCGTCGGCCGCCGCTGCTGCCGACGAGAGGATCAGGACGCAGCTCAGCGGGGCCGGCCATGTCCTGGCCGGATTCTCGACGACCTTGATCAGGATCGAAACGGCCGCGGACAGCAGCCCCGACCGGGCCGTGGTGGCAATCACCACGGAGTCCTCCGGGTACAAGGAGCTTGACGGCGGCGGGAACGTGGTGGGAGAGGTCCCCGCCGMTGCCGCACAGCAGCTTGAGCTTGTCCTGGTGCCGGTCGACGGACGCTGGCGGATTGCCGAGATCCTCCCCGGGGATCCTGACGCCGGCTAACGGGAGGAAGCTGGCTGCCTCCGGTTAGCTCCGTCCAATGTGATGCGTCCGGCCAGCAGGGTTGCGGTTAGTCCCGGCCGGCCACCCACGCCGTGGCCTTGGCGAGCGAGGGGTGCTGCCATTCGAAGCCGTTMCCGGCCAGGACAGCTGGTTCCAGACGCTGGCTCGCCAGCAGCAATTCCTCGGCCAATTGGCCCATCACCAGCCGCAGCACCGGGGCGGGAACCCGCAGCACCGCAGGGCGGTGCAGCGCCTCCGCCAGTTGCGAGATCAGGGAGTTCACATCGGCGGTTTCAGGGGCGCTGACGTTCACCGGCCCGGACACCGGGGCTGTGAGCAGGAAGGACAGAGCGCCGGCCACGTCCGGCAAGGTGACCCACGGCCAGTACTGCCTGCCGTTGCCGAGCGGGCCGCCGACGCCGAGGCGCAGCAGCGGCATGAKCCGGCCCAGCGCGCCGCCGGAGCGGCTGAGGACGACGCCGGTTCGGGGCGTGACCACGCGGATGCCTGGGGGAGCTTCATGTGCCGCGGCCTCCCAGTCGACGCAGATCCGCGCKAGCGTGCCGGTGCCGGCGGGCGCGGTCTCACGCAGCACCACGGACCCTGCGTTGCCGTAGTAGCCGGACGCCGACTGGCTGAGGAAGACTGCCGGAGGCGTGTCCTGCCGGGCCATCGCCGCCGTCAAGGTTTGCGTCGCGCCCAACCGGGAGCTGCGAAGCTCCTCAATCCGTGCCCGCGTCCAGGGMCGGTCGCCTATACCGGCGCCGGAGAGGTTGACCACCGCGTCCGCGCCCTTCAACGCGGTGTCATCGATCCGGCCGGCGGCCGGATCCCACTGGAACTCGGCCGGCGCGGCGGGGGGACGCCTGACCAGGGCGACGACGTCGTGCCCTTCGCTGCGCAGTGCGTTGGAAAGGGCGGTTCCGATCAGCCCGGAGGCTCCGGCAACAAGGATTCGCATGATCCATCTCACCACGCCCGGCACGGCGGCGAAACCTTCCGGGCCGTAGGGGCCGTTGTAGCTATGATCGAACGATGACCCCCTCGAGTTACTTCCGTTTCCCGCATCTCCACGGCGATCTGGTCACCTTCGTGGCCGAGGACGACGTCTGGATTGCACCCGTGGGCGGGGGCCGTGCCTGGCGCGTCTCCTCCCTGCAATTGCCGGCCCGCAACCCCCGTTTCAGCCCYGACGGCAAGCGCCTGGTGTGGACTGTCGTCCAGGGGACTGCCCCGGAAGTCGTCACTGCCGACGTCGACGGCGGCGGCTACCGCCAGCTGAGTTACTTCGGCCATAGCTCCACCCGKGTCAAGGGCTTCACGCCCGACGGCGACGTCCTGGTCACCAGCGCGTTCCGCCAGTCCGACAGCCGCCACACCCATGCCTACAGCCTCCCCGTCACAGGAGGCTGGGCGGACGAACTTCCCTTCGGCCCGGTGGAATCGGTGGCCTTCGGCCCCGTCGTCGGCGACGAACGTCCCGTGGTGCTTGCCAGCGTGCTGTCGCGTGAGCCGGCCTGGTGGAAGCGTTACCGTGGCGGTGCCGCGGGCAAGCTGTGGATCGACGCCGACGGAAACGGTGAATTCGAGCGGCTCGCCGCCGGGCTGGACGGCAATCTCACAGACCCCCTGTGGGTCAAGGGCCGGATCGCCTTCCTGTCCGACCACGAGGGCTACGGAAACCTCTATTCGGTACTGCCCAACGGCAGCGACCTGCGGCGCCACACGGACCACGAGGACTTCTACGTGCGCCACGCCTCCACCGACGGCGAACGCGTCATTTTCGAATCKGCCGGGGAGCTCTGGCTGCTGCCGAGCCTGGACGCGGAGKCGGTCAAACTCGACATTTCGCTGGGCTCCGCCTCGCAAGCCCGCCGTCCCGCCCCGCTGAAGCCCTCACGGCACCTCGGCGAGGTCATTCCGGACCGCACCGGCGCCTCCAGCGCCGTCGAATCCCACGGAACCCTGCACTGGCTGCGGCACAAGGACGGCCCCTCCCGCGTCCTTGAGGCCACCCCAGGCGTCCGGGCACGGCTTCCCCGGCCCTTCGGCGAGGGCCGGATCGCCTATGTCGCCGACCACGACGGCGTCGAGGCCCTGTACCTCAAGTCCATTGCGGCGCGCCTGCCCGGCGGATTCGCGGCGGCCCCGACGGCGCCGCAACCTCTTCAGTCAGTCCAGTCTGAAKAATCCGGGGCCGGCATCCCGCTGCCGAAGCCGGTGTCCGCGGCCGCGCTGACGGGCTCGGGAACTACGCCCGCGGCGGCAGGCGGCTCTGTGTCCAGCCCCGCCGCGGCCGCCCCGACTCACGCATCCGGCACCGGCACATCTGGCACACCCAGCACCGCCGGGACCGAGACGCCGGCGTCCGGCGGGCTCACGCGGATCGACTTCCCCAAGCCCAGCCGGGCCAGCGCCATCGAAGCCAGCCCCGACGGGCGCTGGCTCGCCGTGGGCACCGCCTTCGGTGACATCTACCTTGCCGATACGCGCACGGGCACCATGTCCCTGCTCAGCAGCATCGGGGAGGGCAGCATTGAAGGATTCACCTGGTCCCCGGACTCCGCCTGGCTCGGCTGGTCCGAGCCCGTCACGTCCTTCGGTTCCCGCAGCCGGCTTCGGATCGCCAGGACCGACGGCATCACGCAGACGGCGATCATTGACGTCACCGACGGCCGGTTCCGCGACGAATCGCCGTCGTTCACCCCGGACGGCAAGTACCTCGCCTTCCTTTCCAACCGCAGCTTCGATCCGGTCTACGACGGACACTCCTTCGATCTGTCCTTCCCGAGCCCGATCAAGCCCTACCTTGTGGCCCTCGCCGMGGACACCCCGTCCCCGTTCGGCCCGAGCGTCGACCTACAGATCGACGCAGACGCAGACGCGGACGGTGCCGCGGGGACCGGTGCCGCACCCGCGGCGTCGCCCGCAGCGAAGCAGGTACCGGCCGTGCGGGTCGACGCCGAAGGCCTGGCCCACCGCGTCATCGGTGTCCCCGTGCCGCAAGGCAACTACTCCACACTGACCGCCGCTTCCGGCGCCCTGCTCTGGCTGGACAATGAACTCTCCGGCACCACGGGCGAAGGCCGGGCCAGCCTCGAGGACAAGGGMGCCGCACCCAGCCTGGTCCGCTACGACCTCGCCAAGCGACGCACCTCCACCATCGTGGAGGCACTGGACAGCTACCGGATCTCCGGCGACRGGGAAAAGATCGTGTTCATCCAGGACAAGCAGATCCGGGTCACTCCCGCGGGCGCCAAGGCAGACGAGGAATCCGGCCAGCTCGTCAAGGTGGACCTCGGCCGCATCCGCGTGCAGATGGACCCGCTCAGCGTGTGGGGCCAGGCCTTCGAC
>NZ_JBFTHK010000206.1:0-6847 GCF_056394205.1 Arthrobacter sp. 10T413_2
ATTCTAGAGTCCCGTGCCGTGAGAGACTTTACTGGTGCGAATCAGTGACTTTTGGCGGCTTATGGACGACGAGTTCGGTGCCGGGTACTCCCGTGTCCYGAGCAGCTCGCTGGTTCTGGCCGGCGTCGGCGGACGCACCGCGGACCAGGCCCTCAGCGCCGGCATCCCTCCCCGCCAGGTGTGGCTTGCCCTGTGCGACGTCCAGGACGTCCCGCCGGAGCGCCGTCTCGGCAGGGACATCAAACCCCGCGACAACGCCGGACCCAACTGACGCCTGAAACTCCGCCCGGCATGGCGCCGGATGCGCCACCGGGCACCCTGCCGGTAGGGCCGACGCCTGACACGCCGGATTATTGTTCGAATATCTGTTCGGATAGGGATATGCTTTTTTTGAGYGTTTTCCACATACGGCGTTTTCCACATAAGGGGTCCCCAGCGACAACTTTGTCGGAGGGTGCCAGTAGCGTCAGTGATGACAGATGAAGGGCCTACACGGCCACTCCACAGCGAGAAAGTATTAGAGGTGTGAATCATGGCCGCAGCCCCGGATCGCCAGAAGGCRCTCGACGCAGCGCTTGCCCAGATTGACAAGCAGTTCGGCAAAGGCTCGGTTATGCGCCTCGGCGACGAAGTCCGCGCGCCCATCGAGGTTATCCCCACCGGCTCCATTGCCCTGGACGTCGCTTTGGGAATTGGCGGTCTGCCCCGCGGCCGTGTCGTGGAAATCTACGGTCCGGAATCCTCCGGTAAGACCACCGTGGCGCTGCACGCCGTTGCCAACGCCCAGCGCCAGGGCGGCATCGCCGCATTCATCGACGCCGAACACGCCCTCGACCCGGAATACGCCGCCAAGCTGGGCGTCGACACTGACGCCCTCCTGGTCTCCCAGCCGGACACCGGCGAGCAGGCCCTGGAAATCATGGACATGCTCATTGGTTCGGGATCCCTTGACGTCATTGTCATTGACTCGGTTGCCGCTCTCGTTCCCCGTGCCGAAATCGAAGGCGACATGGGCGACAGCCACGTCGGCCTGCAGGCCCGCCTGATGAGCCAGGCCCTCCGTAAAATCACCGGCCGCCTGAGCCAGACCAAGACCACGGCCATCTTCATCAACCAGTTGCGCGAAAAGATCGGTGTCTTCTTCGGCTCCCCGGAAACCACCACCGGTGGTAAGGCCCTGAAGTTCTATGCCTCAATCCGCATCGACGTCCGCCGGATCCAGACCCTCAAGGAGGGCGCGGACTCCGTCGGCAACCGCACCAAGGCCAAGATTGTCAAGAACAAAATGGCCCCGCCCTTCAAGATCGCCGAGTTCGACATCATCTACGGCCAAGGCATTTCCCGCGAGGGCGGCATCATCGATATGGGTGTGGAGCACGGCCTGATCAAGAAGTCCGGCTCCTGGTTCACCTACGATGGCGACCAGCTGGGMCAGGGCATGGAGAACTCCCGTCGGTTCCTGCGCGACAACCCGGAACTGGCGGCCGAACTCGAGCGCCTGATCAAGGAAAAGCTCGGCGTCGGCGTGAAGGCCCCCGCCKAGACCKAGGAAACACCGAAGCTGAAGGCCGTTGACGGCTTCTAGCACCGGAGCCGGCAGCGGGTCAGGGTTCCGGCAACGGAACCCTGACCCGAGCGCTGGTGACCCCAGCATAGGGTCCACCCGGCGCGGTTCACGAGGAACGCAGGGCTCGCGCAGTTCCCGCGGGTCGAACGGATTCCGGGGAGCCACGGCGCCGTCACCGGAACTGGACCAGGACGCGGATCCTGCGGCGGTGGCCCGTGCCATCGTGCTGCGCCAACTGACGAATTCGCCCAAGAGCCGGCTGCAGCTGTCCCGCAAGCTGGCCGAGCGTAACGTCCCCGAGGACGTGGCCGAGGCCGTACTGGACCGCTTCGAGGAAGTGCGGCTGGTTGACGACGCCGAGTTCGCCGACATGTGGGTCCGCAGCAGGTCCCAAACGCGCAAGCTCGCCAAAGGGGCCCTGCGCCGCGAACTGGCGGATAAGGGGATCGACCCGGATACCGCTGCCAGCGCGCTCGACCAGCTCAGCGACGCCGACGAAGAGACGGCCGCCCGTGAGCTCGTGGAGCGCAAACTGCGGGGATTCACCGGCGACGAGGACCGTGCGGAGCGGGACAAGATCACCCGCCGCCTGGCGTCGATGCTTGCCCGCAAGGGTTACCAGCCCGCACTGGCCTTCCGGATCGTCGCCGAGGTGCTCGATGCCGCGGCCGCCGGAGCCGGGGACTGAGGGCTCCCAGCCGTCGTCCCTTCCCGCCTCCGCGCAGGCTCGGCCACAACCGGTTACCCCTAACCGTTACCCTTAACAGGTGAGTTTTACCATTCCCTCCCCAGCGGCCGGCACCACTTCTCCCACAGCGTCTTCKGCAGTCAGCGCAGGCGCAACTGCCACGGAGCTCAACTCCGGTTCGGCTCAGCCCCGTACGTACCAGGTGCGCACCTTCGGGTGCCAGATGAACGTGCACGATTCCGAGCGGATGGCCGGCATGCTTGAAGCCGCGGGCTACGTACCGTCCGCCGGCGAGCTGGCCGACGTCGTGGTTTTCAACACCTGCGCGGTCCGGGAGAACGCCGACAACAAGCTGTACGGGAACCTGGGCATCCTGGCCCCGGTCAAGGCAGCCAATCCCGGCATGCAGATCGCCGTCGGCGGATGCCTCGCGCAGAAGGACCGGGAGACCATCCTCAAGAAGGCGCCGTGGGTGGACGCGGTCTTCGGCACCCACAACGTCGGTGCCCTTCCTGCCCTGCTGGACCGGGCCCGCCACAACAACGAGGCCCAGCTGGAAATCCTCGAATCGTTGGACGTCTTCCCCTCGACCCTTCCGACCAAGCGCGACTMCGTCTATTCGGGCTGGGTGTCCATCTCGGTTGGCTGCAACAACACCTGCACCTTCTGCATCGTCCCTGCCTTGCGGGGCAAGGAAAAGGACCGCCGCCCGGGGGAGATCCTGGCCGAGATCCAGGCTCTTGTGGACGACGGCGCCATTGAAGTGACCCTGCTGGGGCAGAACGTGAATTCCTATGGTGTCGAGTTCGGCGACCGGCAGGCGTTTTCGAAGCTCCTGCGTGCCTGCGGGGAAATCCCGGGCCTGGAGCGTGTCCGCTTCACGAGCCCGCACCCCGCAGCCTTCACCGACGACGTCATTGACGCCATGGCCGAGACGCCCAACGTCATGCCGCAGCTGCATATGCCCCTGCAGTCCGGCTCGGACAAGGTCCTCAAGGATATGAAGCGGTCCTACCGCTCTGCGAAGTTCCTCGGCATCCTGGACAAKGTCCGCGAGAAGATCCCGCACGCGGCCATCTCCACGGATATCATCGTCGGCTTCCCCGGCGAGACMGAGGAAGATTTCCAAGCCACCCTCGACGTCGTCGAGAAGTCCCGGTTCGCCACGGCCTTCACCTTCCAATACTCCAAGCGGCCAGGCACCCCCGCCGCGGACCTGCCGGATCAGCTCCCGAAGGCCGTGGTCCAGGAGCGCTTTGAGCGCCTCACGGCCCTGCAGGACCGGATTGCTGCCGAGGAAAACGCCAGCCAKCTCGGCCGCCGCGTCGAGGTCATGGTGACCGCCCAGTCCGGCYGCAAGGCGGAGGAAACCCGCCGCCTCTCCGGCCGTTCCCAGKACCAGCGGCTGGTGCACTTCTCGGTGCCCGAGGGCGCCGAAGTGCCCCGGCCCGGCGACCTCGTGACCGTCACCATCACGGAGGCGGCCGCCTTCCACCTCGTCGCCGACCCCGCCTCTGCGGCGGATTACAGCCTGCGCCGTTCGCGTGCCGGTGACGCCTGGGACCGTTCCCAGGCCGATTCCTGCGGTGCCGCCCCGGCCGGCACGACGAATCCGGCAGGCAAGACCACCGCGTCGGGCAAGGCCGGCGTGTCGCTGGGCATGCCCAGCCTCCCGGTCCGCGGCCGTTAGCGCCGTGCCGGGACCTCAACGCAGCKCCGTCGCGCAGGTGCAGGGCCAGCCAGCGACGGCGCCGCAGACGGCGGGAGCGCCGCCGGTGATCGCCGTCGTCGGACCCACCGGTTCCGGCAAGTCCGACCTCGCCGTTTCGCTGGCGCTGGAACTCAACGGCGAGGTCATCAACGCCGATTCCATGCAGTTCTACCGCGGCATGGACATCGGCACGGCCAAGATCACCGACGCCGAACGCAGGGGAGTCCCGCACCACCTTCTGGACATCCTGGACGTGACCGAGGAAGCGAGCGTCTCGGACTTCCAGCAGCGGGCCCGCGCCCTGATCCGAGACATCCACGCCCGCGGGAAGCGGGCCATCCTGGCCGGCGGCTCCGGACTTTACGTCCGTGCCGCCCTCGATGTCCTGGAGTTTCCCGGCACGGATCCCGATATCCGCCGGCGCCTGGAGGTCGAACTGGACACGGCCGGCCCCGAACCGCTGCGGCAACGGCTGGAAGCCGTGGACCCCGTGTCGGCCGGCAGGCTCGGCGATGCCCGGCGCATCATCCGCGCCCTGGAAGTCTTCGAACTCACCGGACGCCCGTTCAGCTCCTTCATGCCCGCCCGCGAGTACTTCCAGCCTGCCGTCCAGATCGGGCTCGAGGTGGATAGGGAACTGCTCCGGGACCGCCTGGCCCTGCGGGTCCACGCCATGGTGGACCGTGGGCTGCTGGAGGAAGTGCGGCGGCTCGACGCCGTAGGGCTCCGCGACGGCAGGACCGCGCCACGGGCCCTCGGCTATGCCCAGTTCCTTCGGGTTCTCGACGGCACTTCCAGCCTCGGGCAGGCCGCGGATGAAACGATCATCGCCACCCGGCAGTTCGCGCGCCGGCAACTGACCTGGTTCCGGGCCGATCCCCGGGTCAACTGGCTGGACTGGCAGGATCCCGCCCTGGTGGCCAAGGCCGCGGCCCTGTGCCGGACGGCGCCCGTTCCGCCGCTGGCGTAGCGTTCCCGTCACGGTGCCGGAGCTCTCCATACGGAACGGTAACCTTGGAGCATGGACGCATCCCACGCCGTAGCCGCCGCCCCTGCCGCTGGCGATACCACATCCCTCAGCGGTCTGAAATTTTCCAAGGGCCACGGAACAGGCAACGACTTTGTCCTGATCGCCGACCCTAACGGCGCACTGTCGCTCAGCCCAGAGCAGGTCGCGGCGCTCTGCGACCGGCACCGCGGCATCGGCGGCGACGGCCTGATCCGTGCGGTGCCCTCGCGGCTCCTGCCCGAGGGGCAGGAATTGCTGACCGTCCACCYCGACGCCGAGTGGTTCATGGACTACCGAAACGGCGACGGCTCACTGTCTGAGATGTGCGGCAACGGCGTCCGCGTCTTTGTGCACTTCCTCATCGCCGAAGGCCTCGTGAACCTGCCGGCCGGCGAATCCCTCGTCATCGGCACCCGGGGCGGCGTGAAGACGATCGTCCGCACCGCTGCCGGCTACGCCGTCGACATGGGGCCCTGGGAGTTCATCTTCCCGGGCGAGGCGACCGCGCGGGCCATGGATTCGCTCGTCAGCGCCGAGGGGCTGGAGGTGGCCAGGCCCGCACTGTCGGTCAGCATGGGCAACCCGCACACAGTGGTGGCCCTGGCCGAAATGGCCGAACTTGAGGCCACGCAGCTGTTCACCGCGCCCAAGGTGGACCCGACGCCGCCGCACGGCACCAATGTTGAATTCGTAGTGCCCTCCGAACCACTCGTCCACGATGGCACGGGCACCATCACTATGCGGGTCCACGAGCGGGGGGTCGGGGAAACCCAGTCATGCGGCACCGGTGCCTGCGCCGCCGCCGTCGCCATTCGCCACTGGGCCGGGCAGGGCGCGCCGGACGCGTGGAACGTTCACGTTCCCGGCGGAGCGGTCGGTGTGAAATTCTTCGTCGGTCCGGAGGGACACGAACACGTCGAACTCAGCGGCCCGGCCGTGATCGTGGCTACCGGGACGCTTTCCTGACCCGAAGGATCCGGAACGACTTCGACGTGCTCTCACGGGTCACGGTGAAGCTGGAATCGAGCTCCGCCGCGAGCCAACGCTGCAGCGAATCCGAGCCGAGATTTTTCTGGACCACCAGCCAGGCCGATCCGCCCGGCGCCAGCCGCGGAATCCACAGGCGCAGGAGCGCGTGAAGTTCGTCCTTGCCGATCCGGATAGGCGGGTTGGACCAGATGGTGTCAAAACGCAGTTCGGGGTCCACCGCCTCCGGCGTGCTGGCGATGACGTTGGTGAGTCCCAGCAGTGCGGCGTTTTCGTTGGTCAGGGTMACGCAGCGCTCGTTCACGTCCACCGCGTAGACGCGGGAGTGCGGTGCCCGCAGGGCCATGGTCAGGGCAATCGAGCCCCAGCCGCAGCCGATATCAAGCAGGTTTCCCTGCGGAGCCGGAGCCGGGACATCGGCCAGCAGCACGGCCGTTCCCTTGTCGATCCCGTCCGGGCTGAAGATCCCCGAGGACGTCTGCAGCCGGCGCGTCTCACCGGCAAGGTCCACGGTGAGCGGCTTGCGGGTGAAGGGCCCGGCGGGCTGGGCGCTGAAATAGTGTGCAGACTCCATAATGGGCCAGATTAGTTGGCGGTCGACCCGAATGGGAAACCGGACGGGACGCGGAACGGCGTCCGGGCCCGGGTACGCAACGGAACGGCCGGGGTGCCAGGAAGGAACGGCCGCCGAGCCTTGGAACGGGGCGTGAACGGTCCCGGCGGCCCTCCCCTAACGGCGCACCCCGGGGGAGCCAGCTGCGCGAACCGGGCCAGCGTCAGCGTCTGCTAGGCTTAAAAGCATGATCTTGATCTCCAAGTAGCCGGCACGGGTCTCATCCCGTCCCCGCAGCGACGCAGGTAAACGCCTTCCGCTCAGTGCCCCAT
>NZ_JBFTHK010000207.1:0-6789 GCF_056394205.1 Arthrobacter sp. 10T413_2
GGTGCCAAACGCATTGGGCCCGGGGGCGGCGTGCCATAGCGATGCCAGCAAGTGGGTCTTGCCGACGCCGAATCCGCCGTCGAGGTAGATGCCCGCCCGGGAGGTGTCCTTCTTGCCGAAGAGCCGCTTGAACAGGCCATCGCCGTCGCGCGCGCCCACACCTGCCGCGAAGTGCTGAAGGGCGTGGACCGCGTGCGCCTGGCTGGGCTGGGCTGGGTCAGGACGGTAGCTGGAAAACGACACCTCACCAAACCGCGGCGAAGGATAGAACCCGTTGAGGAGTTCGTCCACGGAAACTGCCGGCGTGCGGGCGGCGAGCTGTTCGATGTGTACCAAGGTGGTCCGTTCTGCTGGTCTCTTGTCCCCAGCAAGAATACCGGCAAGGGAAGGCCGCCCCGCGTGCCTGGGTGCGAACCGGCGCCCGGCGTGAGCAAGACCACATTTCCCCGTGTGAACCCGGTGAAGCATTCCCGCGGGGCCGTGACTAGTGTTGTAACAGGCTGGCGCCGCGCACTCTTTTCCGCGCCCGGCCTCCTKACCGTTTCAGTGAAAGGCCATCACCATGTCCTACCCCGTTGAGCAGAACGAAAAGTTCGCCGCTTACGCCCACCCCGAGCGCCTGGTATCCACCGACTGGCTCGCCGCGGCAATCGACGCCGGCGCGCTCGACGGCGGCAAGCTCGTGGTGGTCGAGTCGGACGAGGACGTGCTGCTGTACGAAACCGGCCACATCCCCGGCGCCGTCAAGATCGACTGGCACACGGATCTCAACGACGAGGTCACGCGCKACTACATTGACGGTGAAGCCTTCGCCGCCCTGGCCGCGGCCAAGGGAATTTCCCGGGACAGCACCGTGGTCATCTACGGCGACAAGTCCAACTGGTGGGCCGCGTACGCCCTGTGGGTGTTTACCCTGTTCGGCCACGAGGACGTCCGGCTCCTGGACGGGGGCCGCGATAAGTGGATCGCCGAGGGCCGTGCCCTCACCACCGAAACCACGGTCCCGGTTCCGGGGACTTACCCCGTGGTGGACCGCAACGATGCCCCGATCCGGGCCTTCAAGGAGGACGTCCTTGCGCACTTCGGCAAGCCGCTGATCGACGTCCGCTCGGCTGAGGAATACACCGGCCAGCGCACCCACATGCCGGCCTACCCGGAGGAAGGCGCCCTGCGCGGCGGGCACATCCCCACCGCGGCCTCCATCCCGTGGGCCCGGGCAGCCGCCGAGGACGGCACCTACCGCGACCGCACCGAGCTCGAGGCCCTGTACCTGGGCGAGGCCGGGCTCAAGGAAGGCGACGACGTCGTGGCGTACTGCCGGATTGGCGAGCGGTCCAGCCACACCTGGTTTGCGCTGAAGTACCTGCTGGGCTTCKACACCGTCCGCAACTACGACGGGTCCTGGACCGAATGGGGCAACGCCGTGCGCGTCCCGATCGTCAAGGGCGCCGAACGCGGCACGGTCCCGGCCGGTCGCTAGGGTACGGTGCCGCCGGTTGCGACCGGGACACAATTGCCGCTCGTGCGTAAGCTGGGAGTGATGAATACTTCTGCCCTCCCCGCCGCACTGGCGGAAATTGTTGACGACTTCCAGGCCCTGACCGAACCCGAGCGGCTTCAACTGCTCCTTGAGTTCTCGCAGGGACTACCGGAGCTTCCGGAGCGGCTCCAGGACCACCCGGAACTGCTCGAGCAGGTGGTGGAGTGCCAGACCCCGCTCTTCCTCACCATTGAGACAGAACCGGCCGACGGCGGTGCGCCGGAACGCGTCCGGCTCTACTTCAAGGCGCCCAAGGAAGCCCCRACCACCCGCGGCTTCGCCGGCGTGCTCCATGAAGGACTCGACGGCCTCAGCGCTGCGGAAATCCTGGCCGTCCCGGACGATATGCCCGAACAGCTCGGCMTCACCCGGGCTATCACTCCCCTGCGGATGCGCGGCATGACCGCCATGCTGGGCCGGATCAAGCGTAAAGTCGCCGCCTCCGGATCCCAGCACGCGCAGTCCTGACCTCAGGCGCTCAGACAATCAGCTAAGGACAATCAGCCGATATGGCGCGGAAACAGGCATCCCAGGGAACTCCGGCCACCGCGGCACTCGCGGCCGCCGGGGTTCCCTTTGTCGCCCACCCTTACACGCATGATCCTGCCGTAGCGAGCTATGGTCTCGAGGCCGCGGAGATGCTGGGCATCGACMCCGCCCGGGTCTTCAAGACCCTGATGGTCGACGTCGACGGCCGGCTCGCCGTCGGCGTCGTGCCCGTGAGCGGCAATCTGGACCTCAAGGCGATGGCTGCGGCGCTGGGCGGCAAGAAGGCCGCGATGGCGGACCCCGCCGCCGCGCAGCGACGGACCGGCTACGTGCTCGGTGGCATTTCGCCGCTGGGGCAACGCCAGTCCTCCCCCACCGTGGTGGATGAAAGTGCCCTGGCGCTGGCGACCATCCTGGTCTCGGGCGGCCGGCGCGGACTGGACATCGAGCTGGATCCGGCCGAGCTCATTCGGCTCACGGCCGCCCGCACCGCGAGGATCGGCACCCGGCACGACTGACTGCCCGGCGATCGCGCTCTCGCGGCGATCGAGAGGACGGACCGCCGCTGTGTTGGCGTGAATCACCGCCGCCAACTGTCAGCCCGGTGTGGAGTGGCCGCCCGCCGGCTCCTGGTCCCCCGGATTGGTGCGGGGCGCCAGCTGCTGCCGGAGCCAGGCCATGACCTGCCGCTCCCAGCGCTCCGGATCCACGTTCCACTCTTTGGTGTGCCGAGCGGTGGTGAAGGACTCGAACGTGACCATCTCGGGATTCTTCTCGGCCAGCTCGGCGGAGGGCCCGTACGGGACGTATTCGTCGTCCACGCTGTGCACAATAAGGGTCGGCGTCCGCAGTTCCACGGCCCTCGACACCCAGTCCATCGCCTTGAGGTCCACCGGGKCGGCCAGCCCGGTCAGCCGCCGGCCCAGGGGGTGGCTGAGCATCAGTTGCCCGTACCGCCCCACCGACGACGGGATCCGGTTCAGCTCCGCATGGTGGGCCAGCACGTTGACCCAGTTGATCACGGGGGCGTCCAGGACCATCGCCCGGATCAGCTGCCGGTGCMGCGAAAGGTCGGCCGTCTGGAGGCAGATCGCTCCGCCCATCGACCAGCCGAACAGGACGACCTCGCGGGCGCCCTGCTCCAAGGCAAAGTCAATGGCAGCTTCGACGTCGCGCCATTCGGTGGAGCCCAGCCCGTAGCGCCCGTCGCTGGCTGACGGAGCCAGGCCGTCGTTGCGGTAGGAGATCAGCAGACTGGGCATGCCCAGATCCCGAGCGGTCCGGACGGCCCTCAGGCCCTCCTGCCGTGAGGCGCCGCGCCCGTGCACCATGATCGCCCAGACGTCCGACACAGTGTCTTCCGACGCCGGTACGGCGCGCACCAGCCATGCCGGCGCGGTTCCGCCCTCGACGTCGATCAGCACGTCGTCCGCCGACAGCCCGATGGCGGCCGGATCCGGATAGGCCGCCCCGCTCCACCAGCCGCGGCGGGCAGTGGAAATGTCCCCGCTGTAGACGGTCTCGACTTCCCGCAGCACGGTGCGTTCGGCCGGCGAGTAGGAGAGGATCCGGCCGATCCGCGCGTGGCCCCGGCCGCCGTCGAAGAAGAACCYGTACACCCCGTCCACCGTGGCGTCCGGGGTTGCGGCCAGGATGACCTGCAACCCGCGGCCCTCCCGGATCACGGCCAGCACTTCCTGGTCCGCGTCGCGGAACCTGGCAGGGGTGATGACACGGCGGGCGAAATACAGCGCGAGGGCGGATKATCCGGCGGCGAGCACCCCCGCAGCGGCGCTGCCTCCGATGATCCCCCCGACCGCCCACTTGGCGCTGCCGGACGGCCCGGCAGCGACGGTTGGGGCAGGGACCGTTGCAGAGACTGCGGCAACAGGGGTTGCCGTTCCGCGTGGGGCGGTCCGGGAGAGATCCGGCGGGAGGCGCAAGGAGGATGCCATGGCACCATTCTGACTGAACTGTCCGACAACAACGGCATTATGGCCCTTCACGAAGGAGGGGGTTGCTCCCGCAGCACMGCGCAGGCAGCTCCCCGCCAGCGGGGACACTGCGGAGCGGACAGACGGCGGGGCCGACACGCGGTGGAGACACACCAGCGGGGACACGGCATGATGCGCGCCAGGACAGAACCATGCACGGCGACACGAGCGCGACTAGGCTGGGGTCATGAGTGATCCAATCGTMATTTTGACAGAAGRGCCCCTCGGTGCGGATGACCGCGTCAACATCGAAACCCTGATTGCGGATGGCGACGCGCCCCTGCTGATCCTGGTCCCGGCCAATACCGAGCGGCACCTGATGGTGGATTTCCTGGAAAACCTTTCCATGCTCGAAGTTTCCAAAGCCTTCCGTGAACTGACGGCACATTCCGACCCCGCCGAGGAGCGGGCCGAAGCCGCCGACACCCTGGCAGCGTCCCTTGCTGCCCTGGCCGGCCTCGGCGGCGGAGTCTCGGGCGAAATCGTCGAGGGCAAGGCCGTGGACGGTCTGGTCGCCAAKGTCAAGGAACTCAGCGCCGGGCAGGCCGTGGTGATCACCCGCCCGCACGCTGTCGCCGACACCTTCCACACCGACTGGGCCACCAAGGCACAGGACAAGCTGGGCCTGCCCGTCCTGCATCTGTACGCCGGTTCKGGATTTATCGGGGACTCCTAAGCGTTATTGAGGCTATGAGCATCTTTAACAACAGGCCCAAAGCCATGCCCCTGGCAGTGCCCTCCGCCGGACCCGACGCCAGCACCGCCACCACGCCGCTCGAACACAACCCGGTCGAAAAGACGGATGCCCAGTGGCGCCAGGAACTGACCCCGGAGGAGTATCGGGTGCTGCGCCAGGCCGGCACCGAACKGCCCTACACCGGCGAATACTGGGACACCCACACCCGGGGCGTGTATCAGTGCCGGGCGTGCGGCACCGAGCTCTTCACGAGCAATGAAAAGTTCGACTCGCACTGCGGCTGGCCGTCCTTCTGGGCGCCGCTTGCCGACGGCACAGTCCGCTATATCCACGACCGCACCATGGGCATGGACCGGGTGGAAGTCCGCTGCGCCACGTGCGATTCCCACCTGGGCCACGTGTTCGACGGCGAGGGTTACGGCACCCCCACGGACCAGCGGTACTGCATCAACTCCGTCTCCCTGAAGCTCGTACCCGCGGACKACGCCGGGAAGTAAGCCCTCCTGCGGAGCCGGCCGGTGCCGAAGCGCCGCCKGCGGGCCCCGCAGCCCTCCCTCTTCTTCCGCTGGAACAGCCTTTCAGAATCACTTGCCACAGTCTTTCTTATGCTCGAGGCAATTTTGCATTAGAGCTGCTGTTTGCTTGCTACGCTCGATTTAGATCCAGCGAAACGCACCGCAGCTACTAGAAAGGCGACCGTCGACGATGACCACGACCGCTCTTACCGCCCCCGCCCAGATCACGGCCAGCAACCAGGAATGGCTGCGGCTCAAGGCTGCCGCCACCGCGCTGCAGGCCCTTCAGATCCAGGACGGATCCGTCCCGGAAACCACAGCCCACGAAGCCGCGACCGGGTACGTCGCAACCATCACCGCAGCGATTTCGGCGCTGGCGCCGTCCTTCCCGCACGACGCCCGCTACCTTGAACTGCTCGTCACCGACTTCGGCCGCTGGGCCGATGGCGGCTTTGGCGTGCCGGACTTCCTGGATTCCCTGCAGGCCTTCCAGCCGCAGCAGCACCGCGTCAACGGGCTCCAGCACCTCGTCGTCTTCCCGATGTACACCCAGAACGGCAGCAGCAACCGCCTGGTCGAGGCCGTGCTGATCGAAGTCATCTGGCCCGAGTTCATCGGCGGCCTGGAACAGGGCGAATACTCCAACAAGCTCTTCGTCCCGATCCGCTTCCTCGACTTCACCYCGGGCTACAACACCAACTCCGCCGTGCTCTTCCCCGAGACCGTCGCCGTCCGCGAGACCCCCACCTTCACGTGGGGCGCGATCTTCGCCGACCGCGAGGCTGCCCGCTTCCGCCGCGTCCTGCGCGCTGCTGCGGACATCACCTCGCTGCAGCTTCCCGACKACGCGGCAGCACTGCTGGAGGACCAGAAGCTGACGCAGGAAACGTTCGTCATGTGGGACCTGATCCATGACCGCACCCACATGCGCGGCGACCTGCCCTTCGACCCGTTCATGATCAAGCAGCGCATGCCGTTCTTCCTCTACTCGCTCGAGGAACTGCGCTGCGACCTCACCGCCTTCCGCGAGTCGGTCAAGATCGAGAAGGACGAGGACGCCGACCCTGAGGCACGCCGTCACGCCAAGCTCGTCCAGTACGCCGTKATCTTCGACCGCATCTTCCGCTTCGCGATCACCGGAACCCGCGTCCGCAACTACGACGGACTCGGCGGCCAGCTGCTCTTCGCGTGGATGCACCAGCACCACGTCCTGCACTGGACCGACAGCAAGCTCAGCATCGACTGGGACGAAGTTGCCGACGTCGTGATTGAACTCGGCGCCMGCATCGAGGAACTGTACTGGCGCTCGATCGAMCGTCCGAAGATGGCCCACTGGCTCGCCGCCTACGAGCTCATMTCCGGCACGGTCACGCCCAACCCGGCGTCGGTCTGGGCCAAGGGTCCGGACGCCCTCCCGCTGGCCGGCCCGCCGCGCGGCCTCACGGACCAGGTCCTGGACGACGAGTTCCCGCTCTCCATGTTCTACGAGGCCCTTKAGAAGAAGATGCGGCCGGTCATTGAATCCACCGCCGGCATCACGGGGTCCTCTGACAC
>NZ_JBFTHK010000208.1:0-6740 GCF_056394205.1 Arthrobacter sp. 10T413_2
ATCCTGCAAACCGGGGGTAAGCAGCCGGAGGCTGAAGCCTTTTATCGAAAACTTGGATACAGGCAGATACCCAATTATCCTCCCTACGAGCACTCCATCCCGTCGTCGGTCTGCTTTGCAAAAGAGCTTCAGCCTATGAAGGACCGGCTCCCGTCCGTTCTCGGCCAGGAATAGAGGTCCGGCCGTGGGGCAGAAAAGGTCCATCTCTAACTTGAGCTATTAGTCCCGCTTGAACCCCGATAGTGGGCCTTCCGTAAGCTACGACGGGGGGCAACGGCGCATCGACGGCGCCGGCAGGAGAGTGCTTTACTCCAGCTTGGCRTGGCGCATGTACCGGTAGAAGGGTTCCCTAGGAATAAGGCGAACCCACTCAGCCCGGCGCGCCTTAGCTCAGGCAGCATTGGGCATCCCATGCAGGAAACCTCGGAAACAAAAACAAGTAGCTGCCCTATCCACCTGTCTCGAAACCCTCCCGGGCGAGTTCAGGTGGTGAGACGCCCTGTAGCGTTTAGGGCACGGTCATMGGGCAGTTTTGTGGGCGGGTCATATGGGAATCAGAAGGTGCCTGCATAACGGCTTTCTCGAAGGACGCCTGTGCGTAGGCTTGGTGAGTGATCATGCATGAGAGTCAGCTCAGTCTGGGCCGGACTGAAGCTGTGCGGCTGTTGCAGGGGCTGTTTCCTTCGGTCGCCGAACCGGAAGTAACCGCGGTCGAGAGTGCCGGAACGGTCAATTACCTATACCGGATGGGAACGGGGTGCGCCGCCCGGTTCCCGATGCAAAGCGGGGACGCTGGCGAAGTCCGCGCAGTCCTTCTTGCGGAACACGCTGCAATGCGCGAGTTCGCCGCAGTGAGCACCGTTCCGTCCCCGTTGCCTGTTGCGATTGGTGAGCCAAGCGCCGAGTATCCGCTACCCTGGTCTGTCCAAACCTGGATCGAGGGAGAAATTGCGACCCCGACCTCGGTCGCGTCGTCGACATCCTTCGCGGCGGACCTCGCGGCGCTCATCGCGAGCCTTCGCCAGGCGGACACCAGGGGTCGCTCATTCTCCGGCGAAGGCCGCGGAGGCGAGCTGGCCGCGCACGATGGGTGGGTCGCGCATTGCCTACAACAGAGCGAAGGACTCCTGCCGGTGGATCGGCTCCGCCGGGCCTGGTCATCGCTTAGGTCGCTGCCTCGTCACGGTGACGATGTGATGTCCCACAAGGATCTCATTCCCGGAAATGTGATCCTCGGCGCCGGCTGCCTCGCGGGCATCCTCGACACGGGTGGCTTCGGCCCCGCAGACCCTGCGCTGGACCTCGTTGCCGCGTGGCACATGCTCGACTCCAGGAGACGGGACACCCTCCGCACCAATCTCGCGATCGGGGACCTCGAATGGAGACGGGGCGCCGCTTGGGCCTACGAACAAGCGATAGGGCTCGTCTGGTACTACGCCKACTCGAATCCCGCAATGAGCGCACTCGGGCGGAGCACACTCGATCGCCTGCTCGCGGATCCGACCTTGGACCTGTAAAACGATGTAAGTTCTGCTGCACGGGAAGCGAGGGCCTGACGCTGGTCCCGGGTAAATCTTCTGACCTGCACGTCGAGGACTACACGGCTGCCCAGCTCCCACACCCAACAGCTGACCCACCCGACGGCTTGCTTCGTCCGCGTCCTCTGAATCCTCAATCACMTGGAAGACCTCGTCACGCCGATCCATCGCTCGCACCAGAGCCTCGAGGATCATCAATTCATCCCTCGTCTGCCGMTCATCCTMATCCATGCCGCGATTCTTGCACGACCGGCAGTCTTTGGGGCATTTCAGTCCAGTTTGGGGATCCTCAGGCGGGACACCCTGGGTTCAGCGAATCTGTCCCGCTCAACGGTTCCCGAACGAACGCTGCAAGTCCGTTCGTTCTGCGGGTGGGGCGATCCCTCTAAGAGGCGACCGGGGCCGCGGACTAGCCATTGCTGCCTTGGTCGTTGGGTATGGCATAGCCACGCTGGCATTGACCAACACTCTGGGGTACATACCGAGCGGTCCAGCAGATCTCAATGTAGTACCGCGGCCGACGAGCCTAGCCTCCTGCCTTGACCCTATTTCCTCGGGACTACGGCGAGGACCGTCCCGTAGAGGKCTCGGCTTACGGGCAGGGCTGCCTGCTKGTGCTTCAGCGTGGCACCACGTCATCGAAAGGGATCACTTTGTGGTGCTGCTCGCGGTGGCGGAGCTAGTGTGCGGATAGACCGGTTTTCTCTCGTGGGTCGCACAAATCGGTGTCGTTCAAGGGACCATCATCGGCGCCACACTTCGGGGCGGGATCTGGTGATCTGCAAGTCCGAATTGGAGTTGGTGCGTTTGCTGTTCGCGGACTTCGCTGTGTCGGTGGGCCATATTGTGGCGCAACCGTTTCTGTTGAAGGCTGAGGTCTCCGGGGGTATGCAGGCAAATTCCGGACTATCTGCTGCCCATCGACGTGGGGCCGCTGGTGGTGGAGTACTTCCCCGACCGCGCGGAGGAATCGCCCTCAGCGCCTCGTCTCGTACCTGGTCAGGACCACGCCGCCGGGAAACTTCCGCGTCTCCACCAGGTTCAGGTTCACCCAGCTGTCCAGCGAGGTGAAGAACGGAGTGCCGCCGCCCACCAGGACCGGATGGGTGGCTAGCGCATATTCGTCGATCAGCCCGGCCCGCATGGCCGCCCCGGCGAGCGTCGCGCCGCCGACGCTMATCGACCGCCGTCACCGGCCTTGAGCCGGGTGATCTCGGCGATCGCGTCGCCGGTGACCAGGCGGGTGTTCCAGTCGACCTTGTCGATCGTCGAGGAGAACACCACCTTCGGAGTGCCCCGCCAGTTCCGCGCGAACTCKATCTCCGCCGGGGTGGCGTTGGGCTGCTGGTCGCCGGTCGGCCAGTAGGAGCTCATGGTCTCCCACAGCTTGCGCCCGTACAGCGACAGGCCGCTAGCCCGCTCCTGGTCGAGCCACCACTGGAACAGTTCGTCGCTCGGCCCGCCCCAACCGATGTCRTCGCCRGCCGCGGCGATGTAGCCGTCCAGGGTCAGATTCATGCCGTAGATCAGTTTCCGCACGGCGCCAGCCTTCCGTCTCGTAGTGGTCGAGGGCGTCATTGAACKCTKTCGTCCCGCACATGATCAGCAGCCCCCTGTCCCTCATAGAGCCACCGTAACTGCCCATGATCTGGATGCCATAGCCTTCGGTCAGCGTTTCAACTGAGCTGCCCGGTGAAGGATCCCCCTGCGGGCGGCCGACTAATCCGACTCGGTGTCCCGAAACCTATGTGTCGCGAAACGCATGCCATGCAAGAGAAATCAAAGCCCGGGTGAGCGACACCAAGCGATCACGGAACKGCCGCGACGAAGCGCCGGACTCCACAGGTGGCACCGCGCTCCGTGGTGCGCATTCCTTCAGCGGCGTGAATTGGTGTCTGGGCGTCGTCGGGCCGGGCCAAGTCCCGGGCGGCAGTGTGGCCTGGCGCTCCAAAGTGGAATAGTCGCCGGGACCGGGGGTAGCGTCGACACATGACACCTGGACGTCCTGTACCCCCGCCCCTTGCCAAGCCGCTGCCGAACTCCGAGACCTCCGATACCACCGCGATCAACGCCGCACACGCCGGCGGCGCCACCCTGGTCGCCGCCTATGGCGCCACCGCGCCGGACAGCGGACTCGTTCCCTTGACGGTGTCCCGCCGGGAGCCGAAGGCGGACGACATTGAGATCGCCATCGAATTTTGCGGACTGTGCCACTCGGACGTGCACGCCACGCGCGGCGAATGGGGCGGCGACACGTATCCGCTGATTCCGGGCCACGAGATTGTCGGCCGGGTCACCCGGGTCGGTTCCGCCGTCGACGATTTCACGGTCGGTGAGCGCGTGGGCGTGGGCTGCATGGTCGATTCCTGCCGCGAATGCGACAGCTGCCTGGACGGCCTCGAGCAGTACTGCGAAAACGGCATAACGGGAACGTACGGATCCAAGGATCCCCGCAACGGCGGCGCGATCACCCAGGGCGGCTACTCGACGTCGATCGTCGTGGACCGCAACTACGTCCTGCGGGTTCCGGAGGGCATGGACCCGGCCGCCGCCGCTCCCTTGCTCTGCGCGGGCATCACCACCTATTCCCCGCTGAACCACTTCGAGGTGGAGGAAGGTGACGTCGTCGGCGTTGTCGGGCTCGGCGGCCTCGGACACATGGCAGTCAAGATCGCCAAGGCCATGGGCGCGGAGGTGACGGTGTTCACGACGTCGGAGCAAAAGTTCGAGGCGGCCCGCGAACTGGGCGCCGACCACGTCATCCTTTCCACGGACCCGGCCGCGATGGAGTCCGCGGACCGCAGCATCGATGTCATCATCGACACCGTCGCTGCACCGCACGACCTCAACCCGTACTTCCGCACGCTGCGCGTAGACGGCGCGCTGTTCCAGCTGGGCCTGCCCTCGGAAGCAATGCCGCCAGTCAATCCCGGCGCCCTGATCCGGCGCCGGGTCGCGTACGCGGGGTCKATGATCGGCGGCATCGCCGAGACCCAGGAGATGCTGGACTTCTGCGCCGAGCACGGTGTGGTGTCCGACGTCGAGGTGGTCGGGGCGGACCAGCTCAATCAAGCCTACGACCGCATGGTGGCTGGAGATGTGAAGTACCGTTTTGTCCTGGACGTCAGCACCCTGGGGTCCCCGKCGGAAAAGGCGGACGTATGAGCACTCTCTTCACGAAAATCATCAACGGCGAGATCCCGGGCCGCTTCGTCTGGCGCGAGGACGACGTCGTGGCGTTCCTGACCGTGGGCCCGCTGGCCGACGGCCACACCCTCGTGGTGCCGGTCGAGGAAGTGGACCGCTGGACGGACGCCTCACCCGAGGTCCTTGGCCGGGTCATGGAGGTCGCCCGTAAAATCGGCGCCGTGCAGGTGGACGTCTTCGACGCCGCCCGGGCCGGTCTGATCGTCGCGGGTTACGAAATCAACCACATGCATGTCCACGTGTGGCCCTCGAACTCCATGGCGGACTTTGATTTCGGCTCGGTGGACCAGCACCCGGATCCGGCAAAGCTGGACGCCAACGCGGAGAAGCTCCGCGAAGGCCTCCGCAAAGCCGGGCATTCGGAGCACGTCCCGAACGCCTAGATCCAGGCACYCCAGGCACACCCCGGCGCACTTGATGCATTCCGGACTGGCGCCGGCGCAGCACTCCCMACGGGGGTCTACGCCGGTGCCAGTACTTTGTTAAGCGCCGCCCGGATGCGCTTTTCGGACACCGAGTAGGCGGTCCCGAGMTCGACGGCGAAGAGGCTCACCCTGAATTCTTCGATCATCCAGCGCACGTGGGTTAACTCCGCGCCGGCCCGCCGTCCGGGCAGCAGCGCGGAGACGGCGTCGTCGTAGTCGTCCTCGAGGGCCTGGACCGCGGCCATGTGCTGGGCATCCCGCTGGACATTGCCCGGCAGCTTCTCKAGGCGCTTCTCGATCGCCGCCAGGTAGCGGGGCAGCTGGCTGAGCTGGGCGTAGCCGGTGCGTGCCACGAAGCCCGGATAGACAAGCTGCTCAAGCTGGCTCTTGACGTCGTTCAGCGCGCTGATCAGGGCAAGGCTGGTGGTGCCTGTGAGCTGCTTCTCGATCCGGCGCGTGCTGGCCAGGATGCGTTCGACGACGGCGGTGACCGTGAAGACGGTGTCGATCAGCTCAGCCCGCACGGTCTCGTACAGTGCCTTGAACGAAGCCTCGTCCCACGGCAGCTCGGCCGKGGTGAGCTTGTCAATGGCGGCCAGGGCACAGTCCGCGATCAACGCGGTCACGGAGCCGTGCGGATTCTGGCTGAACGTCAGTTTCTCGGTGTTGTTCAGGTGTTCCAGGACGTAGCGGTYCKGCGGCGGCACCTTCAGGGCCAGGAGCCGGATGACGCCGGCCCGCATGGTCGCCCGCTGTTCGGATGCGGTTTGAAAAAGCCGCAGTGCCACGGATGTTCCCTCGTCCACCAAGGCCGGGTAACCGGTGACGGTGTGGCCGCCGACGTTGCCCTGGACCTGGCGCTGCACGGTTCCGAAAGTCCAGTCCTTGAGGCCGGACACTTCGCGGAACCCGCCCGGGGCGGCGGAGGCGGCAGCTGCCGCTGCGGCCGATCGCGGCCCGGCAGCCCGTGAGGCGCCCGACGACGTGCCCGTCCCCTTAGGTGCGCCCTTCCCCCTGGCCGCGGGCGCCGTCGTGCCCGGGGTGGCACCGAGGGATTCCGCGATCGCCCGGCGGGTGGCCGGTGCCAGGCGCTCCTGCAGCGCCGTGAGGTCCTTACCCTCATCCAGTACCTTGCCGCGGGAATCCACCACCCGGAAACTGACCCGCAAATGCGCCGGCACGGCGTCCCAGTTCCAGGATCCCGGCGGGATGACCTGGCCGCGGATCCGGCGCAGCACGAGTTCGAGCGACGGTTCGAGTTCGTCCTCGGCGGGATCGAAGTCGGCTTCCAACGCCGCGACGGCCTGGCGTGCCACGTCCGGCGCGGGTACGAAGTTCTTGCGGATCTGCTTGGGCAGCGACTTGATGAGCGCGGTGACAAGCTCCACGCGCTGTCCGGGGATCAGCCAGCGGAAAGCGGCGTCGTCGAGCTGGTTCAGGAACAGCACGGGGACCWCGGCGGTGACGCCGTCGGAAGGATTSGGCGGCGAGCCYGGAGCCACTGGGTGGAACTCGTAGCTCAGCGGCAGCTCAAAACCCTTGTGCAGCAAGGTCTTGGGGTAGGCCGAAT
>NZ_JBFTHK010000209.1:0-6643 GCF_056394205.1 Arthrobacter sp. 10T413_2
GAAACCGCTCGCACGTGGAGGCGTCGGGGGTGACTCTCCGCGGCAGTCCGGAACCTGGACCACCAACCTGCGGGGCTTCCATACGCCTTGAACTCTAGGACCGCCCCGGAACCCCGGCCACAGCATCGGAGTCAACTTTGTGGGTATCCGCAGGATCCATGTGGGTCCGCCGTTTGCCGCCCAACCCCCTGCTGACCTGCTGTTACGCCGATCTGTTACGCCGGCGTGCGGAAGAACGTCCGGGTGACCGTGGCCAGCCGGTGCGGGTCCTCGACCCCGCACAGCTCGCGCGCCGAGTGCATCGAGAGCAGGGGCACCCCGACGTCGACCGTMCGGATCCCCAGCCGGGTGGCCGTCAGGGGGCCGATCGTGGAGCCGCACGGCATCACGTTGTTGGAGACGAATTCCTGGTACGGGATGCCGGCGTCGGTGCACAGCCGCGCCCAGAGGGCGGCCCCGGCGGCGTCGGTGGCATAGCGCTGGTTGGCGTTGATCTTCAGCAGGGGGCCGCCGTTCAGGACCGGCCGGTTGGCGGGGTCGTGCCGTTCCGGGTAGTTCGGGTGGACGGCATGGCCCGCGTCCGCGGAGACACAGAACGACGCCGCAAAGGCCTGCCGCCGCTGGCTCGCTGAAGCCCCGAGCCCGTCGGAGATCCGCACCAGAATGTCTTCAAGGACGGGTCCGCAGGCGCCGGAGCGTGATGCGGAGCCGATTTCCTCGTGGTCGAAGGCAGCCAGCACGGCGATCGGTGCACCCTCCGGCAGGGGCGTGCCGGAGTGGGCGATCAGCGCCATGAGCCCGGCGTGCGTCGCGGAGAGGTTATCGAGCCGGCCGGAAGCGAAGAATTCGCGTTTCGCGCCGAACACCGCGGGGGTCTGGGTGTCCGCGATGACGACGTCGTACCCGCCGATCTGCGCCGGATCCACTGCGGCATCCGTGACCTTCGCCGCGAGGAGGCCAAGCAAGTCCTCGGCGGCGGGATCGCCCAGCCCGAACACCGGATTCATGTGCTGCTGCTTGTCCAGGGCCAGTCCTTCGTTCACGGCCCGGTCCAGGTGGATGGCGAGCTGCGGGAAGCGCAGCAGCGGACCGGTGGCCGTGAGGTGCTGCGTGCCGTCGCGCATGACGAGCCGGCCGGCGAGCTGGAGTTCGCGGTCCAGCCAGGAGTTCAGGAGGGGGCCGCCGTAAACCTCGACGCCCGCCTGCAGCCAGCCGAACTTGCCCGTGGTGGGCTTGGGCTTGAGTTTGAATGACGGCGAATCCGTGTGGGCGCCGAGGATATTGAATCCCGTGGTCGGTCCGGCGCCCGGGGGCACCACCCAGGCGATGAGGGCGCCGTCGCGGATCACGTAGAACTTGCCGGCCGTGGCGGCGGGCGCCGGCCAGGGCTGCAGCTCGTCGAGGCCGGTGAAGCCTTCCTCGTCCAGCCGGCGCGCGGCCTCGTGGACGGCGTGGAAGCTCGACGGCGACGCGCTGACATAGGCGCCGAGGTCCTGGATGTGGTCTGCGGCAGAGCTCGGTGTTGGCATGGTTTCGAGTCTAGCCCGAGCCGCGCGGGGCGCTGGGGCGGCCGCGTCGGTGCACACGGACATGCCCTCCCTTAGCGCCAAGGAGTGGACATGAAGGCATTATGTCCACTGCTGGGCGCCGGGGGAGGGCATGTCCGGTGGTCCGGGACCGCTGCGCGAGCGGGGAGCCTATGACGTCGGGCGGGCGCCTACTGTTACTTCCTCGGTCGTAGCTCCGGCAGGAGCCGCGGATGATTCCCCGGCAGGAGTCCCAGCACGATTCACCGTGGCGTTGTCGGCCGGGTCCTCGGCAATAGCGGGGACGGTGGCCTTGGCGCCGTTCTTGCGGTAGCGGAAGACTCCGAGTCCCACGACGACGGCGGCGAGTGCCAGCGAGAGGACCAGCGATTCCCGCGTGGAATCCAGGATCACCATGCCGATCAGGAGCGCAACGATGCTGACGATGGCCGCCCAGGTCAGGTACGGGAAGAGCCACATCTTCAGCTGGAGGTCCTTGGCGGCGGCGCCCATGCGGCGGCGCAGGATCAGCTGGGAGACGGCGATCACGAGCCACACGAACAGCGCGATGGCGCCGGAGGTGTTGACCAGGAACAKGAACACAGTGTCCGGGGCGATGTAGTTCAGGCCGACCGTGACGAAGCCGACCACCGTGGAGGCCAGCACAGCGGAGGAGGGCACGCCGGTCTTGGAGATCCGCATCCAGGACCGGGGGGCGTCCCCGCGCCGCGACAGCGAGAACAGCATGCGGCTGGCGGTGTAGAGGCCCGAGTTCAGGCAGGAKAGCACCGAGGTCAGCACCACAATGTCCATGATGGTGCCGGCTCCGGGGATGCCGAACAGTTCGATGACTGCAACGTAGGGGCTCTTAGCGACGGAGGCGGAGTTCCAGGGCAGCAGGGTGACCACGATCGCGATGGATCCGATGTAGAAGACGAGGATGCGCCAGACGGTGGATTTCACGGCCTTCTTGACGGCGTCGACCGGGTTCTCGGATTCGCCGGCGGCGATGGTGGCAATTTCCGCCCCGAAGAAGGAGAAGACGACGACGAGGATGCCGGCCAAAACGGCGCCGGGACCGTTGGGCATGAACCCGCCGTGACCGATCAGGTTGTCCAGCCCGGGCGCCGGGACCCCCGGGATGAGGCCCAGGATCGCGGCGACACCGAAGAGCAGGAAGAGCACGATTGCCGCGACTTTGATGGACGCGAACCAGAATTCGAACTCGCCGTACGATTTCACGGAGCCGAGGTTGGTTAGCGTCAGCAGCACCATCAGGGCAAGCGCCCAGACCCACTGGTCAATACCGGGTACCCAGCGGTGCATGATGGCCGCCCCGGCCGTGGCTTCGATGCCGAGGACAATGATCCAGAACCATGCGTAGAGCCAGCCGATGCTGAACCCTGCCCACCGGCCCAGGGCCTTGTCCGCGTAGGTCGAGAATGAGCCGGTTTCCGGGTTGGCCGCAGCCATTTCGCCGAGCATGCGCATGACGAGGATGACGACGAGTCCCGCAGCGGCGTAGGCCACCAGGATGCCGGGGCCGGCCTGCTGGATCGCGGCGCCCGAACCGACAAACAGTCCGGCGCCGATCACGCCGGCGATGGCGATCATGGATAGATGCCTGGGTTTCAGTGATTTTGAGAGCTGCTGGTCAGCGTGCATGGAAGCGCCGTCCTTCGTGGGGGGTCCGGGCCCGTTCTTATGCCGGCAATGCATGGGTTCCATACTGTGCGGCGGGCCACAATGTCGTTTCACCCTAGACCGCCTCGTGTACGGCCCGTCTTGTGCAGTCCTACAAATGACGCGGGGTCAGACCGGGCCATCACCCAACAAAGAGGTGCAGCAAGCAACCAAAGTTGCCTCAAGGGCAATTTGGTAATGTGCCTGAAACCACTGCTTCAAAACTACCGGCCGGTAACCAGGTCGCCTGTCCCGCCAGCCGTCGGGGAGGCGCCCGTCCGATGGGGGTGCTTCCGCCAGTCGTCCGCTTCGGCGAGCAGTCGCTAGTAATCCGCGTTGCTCGGCACCACGAGCCCGGTCTCGTAGGCGTACACAACCGCCTGGACGCGGTCGCGGAGGTGCAGCTTGGTCAGGATCCGGCGCACGTGCGTCTTGACCGTGGCCTCGGACAGGAAGTACCTGTGCGCGATTTCGGCGTTGGAGAGACCCTCCGCCATCGCCCCGAGCATTTCGGTTTCGCGCGGGGTCAGGTCCTCCAGCAGGGGATCCCTCACCGGACGCGCCGGATTACCGGCCGGACCGCCGTCCACCCCGGACGGGCCCGCCCCCGCCGGGTTGGCGCCGCCAGCGGCACCGCGGACATAGGTCTCCAGCAGCCGCTGCGTGACACGCGGAGCCACGACGGCGTCGCCGCTGGCCACGACCCGCACAGCACTGATCAGTTCGGCGGGGGCCACGTCCTTGAGCAGGAACGCCGAGGCACCGGCCTGCAGCCCGGCAAAGGCGTATTCATCGAGGTCAAAGGTGGTCAGGATGATGATCTTGGCGCGGGACGCCGAGGCTGCAATGGCTCGGGTCGCCTCGATCCCGTCCAGCACCGGCATCCGGACGTCCATCAGGACGACGTCGGGCACGAGCTCCCGGGCTTGCCGGACGGCTTCGGCGCCATCGGACGCCTCGCCGACGATGCACAAGTCATCCTCGCCCTCGAGGATGAGTCGGAACCCCATCCGAAGCAGCGGCTGGTCATCCACCAGCAGAACGCGTATGGGTTCTTTGTCGGCCACTCTTCCCCCTTGTTTGTGTTGCGGCTGTTGGTATTCGAGCTGTTGGTATTGCGGCTGGTGGAGTTGTGTCTTCATTGCAGTTCAGCTCCGCGTGCACCCGCCAGCCGCCGTTGCCGGTGCGCCCCGCCTGCACAGTGCCAGCGTAAATTTTGGCCCGCTCCCGCATCCCGGCAATTCCCTGGCCGGTGCCGAGCGATTCCCGTGAATCGGCGTGCGCGCCGGCCCCCGGACCGCCGAATTCCACGCTGCCGCGGCCGTCGTCGGCCACGTCAATAGTCACGAGCGAACCGTTCCGGACGATGCCCACGTCCACGCGGCTCAGCGCACGCCCGTAGCGCAGCACATTGGTCAGCGACTCCTGCACGATCCTGTAGACGGTCAGCTGGAACGCCGCATCGCCGGGCAGCGCCGGTCCGGTGTGCGTGTAGTGCAGCGGCAGGCCCGCGGTGCGGAAACCTTCAAGCAGTTTGGCGAGGCTGCTGCCGTCCACGAGCGGTTCGCGCGGAGCGTGTCTGGCGGCGGAATCGTCGCGCAGCACGCCGAGGACGCGCCGCATATCGGCCAGCGCGGTCCGCCCTGTCCGKGAGAGTTCCTCGAGAACGACGGCGGCGCGCTGCGGGTCCCTCTTGACCACGACGGCGGYGCCGTCGGACAGGCTGACCATGACGGTCAGCGAGTGCGCCACGACATCGTGCATTTCGCGTGCGATCCGGTTGCGTTCAGTGACCGAGCCGAGTTGCTGGGCTCGGGCCGCCCAGGCGGCTATCTCGTGCTCGTGTTCCCGCCGTTGCCGCACCGAGATCCCGATCCCCGTGGCGATCACGTTGGAAAGGGTGATGCTGATGGCGGCCGMAATACTCGTGATCAGCTGGAAGTTCTCCGGCGTGCTGACGGCCATGTCCGGCAGCCGCCCGTCCAGCGGGCCGACCGCGAGCATGAAGTACAGGAGCACGAGCGGGGCCGTCGTCACGGCGAGAGCCGTMAGGGCGAAACGCCGGGTGCGGACCACCGCCACCGCGTACAGCGCAAACCAGAGCCCGGCGGAGACATTGGATCCCCACGGCTGCAGGAACGTGACGGCCAGTTCCAGCGCCCCCACGGCCGCCGCTACCTGCACCGGTCGGGAGCGCCGGAAAAGCAGGACGGGAGCGGCCGCCGCGAGCAGCACGGTGACCTGCCATTCGCCATGGATGAGTGACTCGACCGCCGTGGGTGTGACCAGGAGCAGGTAGCAGAGCACCACCAGGACATCCATGACCCTCGGACGGGCCAACAGGTAGCGGCGGAGCCGGCCGCGCCGGCGTGCGGTGATTTCGGCGAAGGACGTGTCGGCCGGAGCGGCTGACGCGTCCTTCACGGGCACAGCATCGATCATGCTCTGAGCCTAGACGGTGGGATCTGCAGGCCTAGACATCCCGTTTCTTGAGCAGGACGCCGGCGAGGAGGACGGGAACAACAACCCAGGCGCCCAAGACCAGGCCGGCCTGCCAGGCTTCCAGGGTGTCCGGGACGTGGTCCAAAGCTGTGAGCGGATCCACCGTGTTGCCCGGCAGGTACTTGCGGGCCTCCACGAAGAAGTCCCCCGGAATGAGCTGGAAGGCGATGGGTGCCACGAAGAACAGGCCCAACAGGCTCATGATGCCGCCCGCCGAGTTGCGGATCAGGGTGCCCAGGGCCAGGCCGATCGCCGCGACGGCTGCCACGTAGATGCTGTTGACGATGAGCATCTTGACCGACTGCGAGCTGCCCAGGTCAAGGCCAAGGCCGTAGTTGTCCAGGATCGGCACCGAGACGAAACCGGCGGCCAGGGTGGACGCGGCCGTGACCACGAAGGACGTCAGCACCACCACCACGAGCTTGGCCGCGAACGCCGGGATGCGCTTGGGCACGGCCGCGAACGTGGACCGTGCCATGCCGGTGGTGAATTCCGAGCTCATCAGCAGCACGCCGAGGGAGCCGAGGATKAGCTGGGCGAACGCGATKCCGGAGGTCGGGACGCCGACGGCKAGGTCCCCGCCCTGCGCCGCGATCCTGGCGGCCGCCTGCGGGTCCCGCGCCGMGGCCTCGGAGAACTGCCCCGTTCCCCAGGCGGAGAGTGCCCCGAACCCCACCATCACCACAATCGTGGACCCAAGCAGGATCAGGGTGGAGAGCAGGGTGCGGAATTTGATGAATTCGGAGTTGAGGACCCGCGGGAAGGTGGGGCCGGGTCCGGAACTGGTGCCGTCTCCGGAACGCTGGGCGCGGGCGTCGGCACCGCGGGGCGAGGTCGTGGACTCAACGGTAGTGGAACTCATGGCTTACTTGCCTCCGGCTTCGACGGGATCGGCGCCCGTGGTGATCAGCGAGTGGTATTCGACCTCATCC
>NZ_JBFTHK010000210.1:0-6609 GCF_056394205.1 Arthrobacter sp. 10T413_2
TCACTTAGCCGCACAAGGGCACGGGTGGGCTTGAATGCGCGTCTAGCCTTGCGACTCAGGCCTTCCAGACGGTCTTGAGGTTGCAGAACTCCCGGATGCCGTCCGCGGCGAGCTCACGCCCGAACCCGGAGCGCTTGGTCCCGCCGAACGGAAGCTCCTGGTGCGAGACGGTCATGCCGTTGACGAACACCGCGCCGGCGTCAAGATTGGCCGTGAACCATTCCTCCTCGTGGGCGTCGGCGGTCCACACCGCGCTGGAAAGCCCGAAGGTGGTCTGATTGGCGATCCGCAGGGCGTCCTCGCGGTCCTGGGCGCGGTAGAGCGAAGCGACGGGCCCAAAGGTCTCCTCTTGKATKATCCGCATCTCTTCGCTGAGTCCGGCGAGCACCGTGGGGGCATAGAAGAAGCCGGGGCCCTTGGGAACGACCCCGCCGGTCAGCACCTGGGCACCCAGGGCGCGGGCGTCCTCAACGAGCCCGGCCAGGTCGTCGCGTCCGGCGCGGGTGGCCAAGGGCCCTACCTGGGTCGCGGGATCCAGCGGGTCCCCGACGGCAAGCTCCGACATCAGCTTCACGAATTCGGCGGCKAACGTGTCATAGACCTCGGTGTGCACGATGAAGCGCTTGCCGGCGATGCACGACTGGCCGTTGTTGCTGATCCGTGCACGCACGGCGGTCGCCGCCGCGGCGGCGACGTCCGCCGAGGGCATGACAATGAAAGGGTCCGACCCGCCCAGCTCCAGGACGGCCTTCTTCACGTGGTCCCCGGCAATGGAGGCGACCGAGCGCCCCGCGGGCTCGGAACCCGTCAGGGTCACCGCCTTGACCCTCGCATCGGCCAGGACGCCGGCAACCTTGGAGCCGCCGATCAGCAGGGTGCGGAAGGAGCCGCGCGGGAACCCTGCCCGCTCAAAGAGTGTGTCGAGGAAGAGTGCGGCCTGGGGTACGTTCGAGGCATGCTTGAGCAGGCCGGAGTTGCCCGCCATAAGCGCCGGGGCGGCAAAGCGGATGACCTGCCAGAGCGGGTAGTTCCAGGGCATGACCGCCAGGATCGTCCCCAACGGCTCGTAGCGGGTCCAGGCGCGGCTCGCGCCGACCGACGACGGGTCCGCCAGCGGGGCGTCGGCCAGGAATTCCTCKGCATGCTCGGCGTAGAAACGCATGGCCTTKACGCACTTGTGMACCTCGGCAATCGATTGCGCAATCGGCTTGCCCATCTCGACGGTGATCAATTCGCCCAGGCCCTCCGCCTGACYCTCCAAGATGTCCGCCGCGGCGAGCATCCACTGCCCACGCTGGGCGAACGTGCTGCCGCGCAGGAGCCGCGCCGCTTCGGCGGCTTCCGYGATGCGATCCTGGACTTCCTCGGCCGAGTGCGGCTCAATGATCATTTCGGTCGAACCGGTGGTCGGGTTGACGGTTGCGATTGCCATGGTTGGGATCCTTTCCTGGAGACGTGTTCTCTGTCACGACTATATAGGATACGATTCGTATCGGATACTATTTGGGTCTACTCAGTAAATCCACCCACGCCCGCAGCCCGTGGACCGGCTGCCCGACATCCAAGGAGTGCCCCCGTGAGCACCAATGGCGAGTTACCGAACAATCTTCCGCTCTTTCTCACCGACGCCGACGTCGCCAGCCTTTCGGACTGGGCCGGGGCGATCGAAGCCATCCGCACCGCCTACAAGGCCCCCGACGACGAGGGCGGCACACCGGGAAGGATCTTCGCCCAGACACCTCGCGAATGGTTGCGGATCATGCCCTCGGTGCCGCCCAACGGCCAACTGTTCGGCGCAAAGTCAATCGCCGGGTCCTTCGCGGACGGCCTGCGCGTCAGCTATCTGATTTCACTCTTCGACAAGGACACCGCGGATCTGGTGGCTCTCGTGGACGGAAATCGCGTCACCGGCCTGCGCACCGCAGCGACCACTGCCGTGGGCACCTCCACGATCGTGCCGCAGCGGCCGCTGATCGTCGGTGTGATCGGCTCCGGCTTTGAGGCGCGTTCCCACCTGACAGCCTTTTCCCACCTGCTTGAGTTMGCCGACATCMGTGTGTTCAGTCCGACCCCTGCCAACCGCGAGGCCTTTGCACGCGAGTTCGACGGCACGTTCGGCGCACCCGCACGAGCTGTCGGCTCGGCCCGCGACGCCGCGGAAGGCGCGGATCTCATCCTGTGCGCGGCACGCTCCCGCGACGAGTCCCCTACGCTGCTGGCCGAATGGGTCGGCCCGAACGCCGCGGTGGTCTMGATCGGTTCCACGACCCCTGCCCAACGCGAGCTGCCCGCGGAGCTGATTGCCCGCGCCGCGGTCGTCGTGGTGGACACCCGTGACGAGGTCGTGCACGGCAGCKGGGACATGATCGCGGCCCGGGCACACGGCGTCGATGTCGATTCGCTCATTGTCACACTCAATGCCGTCCTGACCGGCGAAACCGCCATCGACGCGGAGCACGGGATCCGTATCTACAAGTCGACCGGTTCCGGCCTGCAGGACATCGTTGTTGCCGAGATGCTCGTTAACCGCGCCCGCGCCGAGGGCATCGGCACCGTCCTGCCCGTCGGCATCGTCACCAGCCGCAAATAGACCCCACTGACAATAAAGGAGAACAACATGGTGGAATACACCAAATCCGAAGCCCGCTCCTGGGCCCGGGAGAACTTCGTCGGCACCGTCGCGGTGACGCACCCGTCCTTCACCCCAGACTTCTCTGCCATCAACGAAAACGMGATCCGCCACGACATCCTCCTGCTCAAGGAACGTGGCTACAAGGGTTCCCTGCTGATCGCCGAAGCGAATATCACCCCGGAGGAGAACGCCCGAATCACAGCCATCGCCCGCGAAGCAGCCGGCCCGGACTTCGCCCTCTTCTTCCACGCAATCTTCGGCACCCTGGAAGAAAACATCCATGCAGCAAACCTGGCTACCAAGGCCGGCGCCGACCGCGCGCTGCTGGCCTACCCTTCATCGTTCTGGCCGACCTCGTACGACGAGGTGTTCGACTACACCAAGCGTTTCACCGACGAAACCGATCTGGCCACCATGCTGTTCCCCCTCCCCGCCTGGGGCTTCGAGCGCATCCACCCCGCAGGCATGAGCGTGGACTTCGTGCGCCGCGTCCTCGACGCGATGCCGAGCATCGTCGCCATCAAGGCCGAACAGGGCTACCCGGGCATCCCCGGAGTCATGGAGATGTACCACCACTTCCGCGATGAAGTAGTGATCTCCTGCCCCATCGAGGCCGAAATAATCCCCCTCATGTCGGTCTTGGACGTCCAGTTCTCCGGCACCGCGAACACGAACTGGATGGGAGACTACTACCCCAAGGCCTTCGAACTGGCGCGCACCGGCAAATGGGAAGAAGCCATGAAGCGCTACTGGGAGGTCCAGCCGGCCCGGGCCGCCAATATGGCTGTATCGTCCACTTCCACCCCGGGCACCAGCTCCATCAACCGCACCCAGTGGAAGTACCAGGAGTGGCTCTCCGGCTTCAACGGCGGCGCCCTGCGCCCGCCGGCAGTCAGACTTCCCGACCGCTTCATGAAGCAGCTGCGCGCAAGCCTGGAAGCCTCGGGACTGCCCGTCACCGATTCCCYGGACTCGGAATTCTTGCGCGGACGCGTCAGCCCCTAAGCGGCCGTCCGGCGGAGTGCCGGCATTGGAAAGCCCCTTGGACCACTGAACCGGCATGCTGGTTCAGTGTCCCAAGGGGCTTCTTTGCGCGTGAAAACGGCTTGAATAACCTTGAATGACTAGATGCAGCACCGGAACCGATCCGGCAACCGAGGGCCACCCTTGACGAAATCAGAGGACGCAGGGAACGGGATMGTGCGTCGGCCGCCGAAACGGACTACAAACAGGCAAGCGGCCGGGGTCTGCAGGACGGACGGTTCTCGTGCGGCCGCGTACCCTGAATCCTGGCTTCCGCGCCGGCCGGCGCGTTCACCGTGCAGCCCAACAGCAGGCGAGGGCCCCTTCCATGGTGGATGTCGATTCGACATCCACCCGGCGGAAGAGGCCCTCGGTTCCGGTCCAGGACCGGTGATGAGTGTGCTCCTGCGTCGGCGTCAGGCCCCGGGATTATCCGAAGAACGCGTTGAGTCGCTCACCGGCCCGGCGTTGGTCCCGGCACCCGGCACCCGGACATCGGCAGGCCGGGTGGAGGATCATCGCTCGTGCTCATGACTCGCACCGCCCCTATGCGCCGGGGTTTGAGAAGAATGCGTTGAGCCGGTCGGTGGGCAGGTAGTCCGCCGGGTCGCCGGCCAGGTCGGTCAGGTCATTGTGGTCCCACGAGGGGTCCGCGACCTTGGCGAGGTTCTCCCGGGAGACGATCACCGAGGGTTCAACGATCTGGTTGATCTTCGGTCCCTCGCCCTTCAGGATGCGCAGGGCCACATCGACCACTGCCTCACCGGTGCGCACGGACGGGGTCGTGGTGCCGAAGTAGGGGTAGCCGGGGTTTGCCAGCGCCCAGGAGGAGAATCCGTGGCTGGACCCGTCGTCCGCGATCGGCGGCACCTCCATGCCCGATTCCACAAAGGCGTTGCGGATGCCGACGCCCATCGTTCCGGCCTGCAAGACGGCGTCAACCCCGGCAGGGTGGGTCGCAAGGAACTTCTGGACCTCCGCCTGGGCCGTGGCCGGCTGGAAGAAGCCGGTGACCGACCCGGCGACCTTGACCTCCGGGCAGTTAGCCAGGACGGCGTCGATGCCCAGGCCCGCGAAGGTCGAGACCGGGATGCCCGGGATGCCGTCGACGCGCAGGACGTTGCCCCTGCCCCCGATTGACGCCACGGTGCCGGCGGTGACCTGGGCGATAGCGAGCGGGGTATTCCTCGTCACACTCACGGCGTACTCGGAATCGATCGGCACCTGGGCGGCAACCAGCGGGATGCCGGCGTCATGGGCGGCCTTTGCCAAGCCCACGGACGGCTCCGGTGCGATGGCGGTGTAAATGATCACGTCCGGCTTGAGCGAGAGCGCTTCGTTGAACTGCTGAAGCTGCAGGGGCACGTTCGACGGGTCATCCGGGGCGAAGTCGCCGACGATCTTGACACCATTGGCCTTCAGGCTCGCGCGGATCGCCTCCGACATGGAGGCAATGAAGGGGCTGGCAGGTGGCATGCCCACGATCGCAGCCGTGAAACCCTCAGTCTTCTTCGACTTGTAGTCGGCCCATGCCGATTTCCGGATCTCGTAGGGGTAGAGGTTGTAGCCCGCGGCGATCTCCTTGGGCAAACCGGACAGCAGGCCGTTCGGATCGTTMGCCCTACCCGTAGGCAGCGACCCGCAGGTCCCGGCTGCCGCCGGCGACACCTTGGCGGGGGTTGCCCCTCCGGAGGAGCCCGGGGCCGCTGGCGCCGATGCCGAGCAGCCCGTCAGGACGAGGGCGCCGGMCCCCAGGATCGCGGCGCCGACCGTCGAGAAGCGGGGGAAAAAGGTCGTCTTCTTCATGGTTTATCTCCTGCCATATAAAACGATTCGTACCGTATGGCATCAGAGTAGGCACATGCGGTACGATTCGTCTAGTTTCGAATATGACCTGAGACACATTTATMGGCCATTCAAAGGAGATTCGCCGTGAACAACCAACCATCCGGCCTGATGCTCGCCGGGGTGAGCAAGCGGTTCGGTGCCACGCGCGCCGTTATCGACGGTGACCTCCATCTCCGGCCGGGCGAGATCCACACGCTCCTGGGCGAAAACGGCTCAGGGAAGAGCACGCTCGTAAAGATCCTGGGTGGGGTGCACCGTCCTGACGCCGGCTCCGTCACATTGGACGGCGTCCCCGTCAACAGCCGATCGCCACGACAGGCCATGGACCTGGGGATTGCGGCGGTGTTCCAAGAGGTCCTCACCGCGGGGAGCCAGTCGGTCCTCGAGAATGTCTGGCTCGGGTCCCACGGGACGTTCCGTCGCCGGCTGGGCCGCGCCGAGCAGCGATCAATAGCGCAAGATGTCCTCTCGCGTATCGCCGGCGAGGTACCCCTCGATCTTCCCGCCGGCCAACTCTCGCTCTCCGAGCGGCAGTCCATCTGCATTGCGCGGGCGCTCGTGCGAAAGCCCAAGGTGCTCATCCTTGATGAGTCAACGGCTTCCCTGGACGTTAGGTCCCGTGATCGGCTCTTCGTCGAGCTTCGCCGACTCGCGGCCGGGGGGACCGCCATCCTGTTCATCTCGCACCGGATGGACGAGGTCGCGGAGATTTCGGACAGGGTCACCGTTCTGCGGTCCGGCCGGAGCGTGTCCACCGTGGACCGTTCGGACCTGTCCGTCGACCGGTTGATCTCGGACATGACCGGAAACTCCGGCCACAACKAGGCCCGGCGGCAGCCGCACGACCCCAGGGACGTCATCCTTCGGGGATCCGCCGTCCGTCTGGCACCGGCCTCGGCACCCATCGACTTCGAGCTGCGCGCCGGTGAGGTCGTGGGCCTCGCCGGGCTTGAAGGCCACGGACAGGACCAGTTCATCAAGCGCCTGGCCGGCGTGGCTGCCGGGCCGGGCAGGGTTGTTCGCCTCCTGCCCGAGGGCGCCGCAGACCTTACCGAGCGGAACGGGGATGCCTTGGGGGTCGCGTACCTGCCTCGGGAGCGTCGTGG
>NZ_JBFTHK010000211.1:0-6551 GCF_056394205.1 Arthrobacter sp. 10T413_2
CGCAGATCGTGAGCCACCCGGCGGAGGGGCGGGGCCGCCAATTTTCGAGCGGTTACGCGACGCTACTTGTCGTTATCGGACTTCGCACCAAGCGTCGTCTTCTGCACCTGCATGAGGAACTCGACGTTGCTCTGGGTCTCCCGGATCTTGTTGGTCAGCAGCTCAAGGCTCTGCTGCGTTTCGAGTCCGGAGAGGACGCGGCGCAGCTTCCACATGATCTTGACTTCCTCGGGGGAAAGCAGGTTCTCTTCGCGGCGGGTACCGGACGCGTTGACGTCCACGGCCGGGAAGATGCGCTTGTCAGCCAGCTGGCGGGACAGGCGCAGTTCCATGTTGCMGGTACCCTTGAACTCTTCGAAGATGACCTCGTCCATCTTGGAGCCGGTCTCGACGAGAGCGGTGGCCAGGATGGTGAGCGAGCCACCGTTTTCGATGTTGCGGGCTGCACCGAAGAAGCGCTTCGGCGGGTACAGCGCTGCGGAGTCCACACCACCGGACAGGATGCGGCCGGAGGCCGGTGCTGCCAGGTTGTACGCGCGGCCCAGGCGGGTCATCGAGTCCAGGAGCACCACGACGTCCATGCCCATTTCCACGAGGCGCTTGGCGCGTTCGATGGAGAGTTCGGCCACGGTGGTGTGGTCGTCGGCGGGACGGTCGAAGGTGGAGGCAATGACCTCACCCTTGACGGTGCGCTGCATGTCCGTGACTTCTTCGGGACGTTCGTCAACGAGCACCATCATGAGGTGGACCTCAGGATTGTTGGTGGTAATCGCGTTGGCGATGGACTGCAGGATGAGCGTCTTGCCGGCCTTCGGCGGCGAAACGATCAGGCCGCGCTGGCCTTTGCCGATCGGGGCCACGAGGTCGATGACACGGGGGCCGATCTTCTTCGGGTCCGTCTCAAGGCGCAGGCGCTCGGAGGGGTACAGCGGGACGAGCTTCGCGAATTCGACGCGGTCCTTGAGTTCCTCGGGGGTCTTGCCGTTGACCGAGGTGACGCGGACCAGGGCGTTGAACTTCTGGCGGGCGGACTGCTGGCTGCGGTCCTCGCCTTCGCGCGGTGCACGGATGGCACCGACGACGGCGTCGCCCTTGCGCAGGTTGTACTTCTTGACCTGGGCGAGCGAGACGTACACGTCGTTCGGGCCCGGCAGGTAGCCGGACGTGCGGATGAACGCGTAGTTCTCGAGCACGTCGAGGATGCCGGCGACCGGCAGGAGGACGTCGTCCTCGGTGACCTCGACGTCGTCAACGTCCGGTCCCTGCGCACGCCCGCGGCGGCGGTCGTTGCGGTCGCGGAAGCGGTCGTTGCGCGAGGAGTTGTCGCGGCTGTCCTGCTGGCCCTGGCGGTCACCGCGGTCGTTGCGGTCACGTCGGTTGCGGCGGTTCCGGCGGCTTCCGCCGTCGGTTTCTTCGCTGTCGCGGGTGTTGTCGCGGGTGCCGGCGGCTTCCCCACGGGTGCGGGTGGTGTCGCGGCGCTGGCCGTCTTCACTGCCCGGCTCGGCCTGGCGCTGTTCACGCTGCTCAGTCCGCTGTTCAGTGCGCTGCTCACGCTGTTCGGTGCGCTGTTCACGCTGCTCGGCTGCGGGCTGTTCGGCCTGGACTTCGCCGGCGTTCTGGCCGGCGGCCTCGGTGACCTGGGCTGCAGCTTCGCCGCGGCGGCGATTGCGGGTGCGCGGCTGACGCGTGCGGTCGCTGCCTTCCGTTGCGGAAACGGCCGGGCCGGAAACAACAGGCCCGGACTCGGCTGCGCCGGGTTCGGTGGAAACCGCAGGGGCTTCTGCCGGAGCCGCGGCGGGTGCCTCTGCGGCGGCTGTCGTGACGACTCCGTCGCTGCCTGCACGGCGGCTGCGGCCGCGGCGGGCCCGGGGGCTTTCCTGGGCCGGGCTTTCCTGGGCAGYGGCCTCGTTGCCGGCGGGCGCGGTTAGCGGTGCAGCTGCCGGAGCGGCTGCCTGCGAAACGGTGCCGTTGTCGGTCGCCTTTTCAGAAGCACGGGCCGGAGCCTTGCTTACCGGGGTGCCTGCGCGGTGGGCGGAAATGGCCGTGACCAGATCGCCCTTGCGCATGCGGGATCCGCCGGAAATCCCCAGCTGGCTGGCGAGGGCCTGGAGCTGGGCGAGCTTAAGGCCTGCAAGGCCGCTGCTCTTGGCGGGTGCTGCCGTTGATCCGGCAGCAGAAGATGTATCCACAGCCGGAGACAGCTCAGTGGTTTCGGTCACGAAGGATCCTTCCCCCTCGACGGCGTCCAGGCTAAGAGCTGGACGCGGTGATTTGATCTGGGCTGCAGTTCAGATCTGCAGCCGTGATTTCGGCCTTGCCGGATGGAATTCGGCCAGCAGGGCCGGATACTGCTTCACCATGCACGATCCGAGAAATGAGGAACGGCGGGCTGACGATTTCAGGGGGCAGAGCAATTCTGCTGATTCCTGCGTCAGACCGAAAGCAGGTGGCACCGGAAAATATTGCGCAGTGAAAGATGAGAGAGGCTACGTGGCCAACATCGCGGTCTTAGAACGGTTACTAATTTACCGCCTGCGTATTTACCGCCGGTGCACTTCCACTTTAGCACCTTCAACGTCCACGGCCAGTTTCATCACTCGCCAGCCCACTTCCGGCGTGTTGTCCGCCGTGTGGGCGCCGATGAAGGCGACAACCTCGCGGGCTTCGGCTTCCCCGTTGGCCAGGACCAGCACGGTGGGCCCGGCACCGGAGACGACGGCGGCGTGCCCTGCCTGCCGCAGCGCGGCAATCAGCTCGGCGCTGGGCCGCATGGCTTCGGCACGGTAGCTCTGGTGCAGGTAATCCTCGGTGCCCGGCAGCAGGAATTCCGGGCTGGCGGTCAGTGCGTGGATCAGMAGGGCGGCGCGGCCGGAGTTCATGGCCGCGGCGTGGTGGCCCACCGAGGCCGGCAGAAGCGCCCGCGCGGCTTCGGTGGAGAGCTCGTAGTCCGGAACGGCGACGACGGGAATCACCGAGGGGGCCACGGCAGCGCACGTGCTGCTGTACTKGTCACTGTCCTGCCATGACAGCGCCAGTCCGCCGAAAATGGCGGGTGCGACGTTGTCCGGGTGGCCTTCCATTTCACTCGTAAGCTGAAGAATCCAGTCGCGGCCGCGCCGGGACGCCTCCGGAACCAGGGCATTCGCGGCACTGACGGCGGCCACGACGGCCGAGGCCGAGGACCCCAGGCCGCGCCCGTGCGGGTTGACGTTATCCGCMGTGATCCGCAGGCCTTCGTGCCGGAAACCGAGGCGGTGCAGCGCCTCGGTGAGGGCCTTGACCACGAGGTGCGTGGCGTCGCGGGGCAGCGACTCGGCACCCTCTCCGCTGAGCTCGAATTCAAGTTCACCGCTGGCCAGGGTTTCCACGGTGAGCGTGTCATGCAGCGTGAGCGCCAGGCCGAGGCTGTCGTACCCCGGGCCCAGKTTGGCGCTGGTGGCAGGCACCCGCACGGTGACAAGCTGGCCTGCCGGAACGGCGGGAATGCCTGCCGCTGATTCGGCCGGGACGGTGAGGGTGGTTTCCAACGTTATTTTTCTTCCAGTCMCRGGGCTGCGGCGACGGTAACGACGTCGTTGGAGACCTTGACCGGCTGCACATCGCTGCCGTCCTCGGTGCGCAGGGCCCACTGCGGGTCTTTGAGCCCGTGACCGGTCACCGTGATCACGATCGTCTTGCCGGCCGGAACCTCCCCGGCCGCGTGCTTCTTGATCAGGCCGGCAACGCCCGCAGCGGAGCCGGGCTCCACGAAGACGCCTTCCCGGGCGGAGAGCCAGCGGTGCGCGGAGAGGATTTCCTCGTCCGTGACGGCCTCGATCACGCCGCCGGATTCATCCCGGGCCGCCACGGCGGTGTCCCAGGAGGCGGGGTTGCCGATCCGGATGGCGGTGGCGATCGTGTCAGGTTCGGTGATGGGGTGGCCGGCCACGAACGGGGCAGCCCCGGCGGCCTGGAAGCCCCACATGACGGGGGTCTTCGTGGCGACGGCGGGAAGCGAGCCGGCGGTAGGCGACTCGTACGCCGCGGCGTACTCCTTATAGCCCTTCCAGTAYGCGCTGATGTTGCCGGCGTTGCCCACCGGAAGGACGTGGTAGTCCGGGGCGTCGCCGAGGGAATCGACAACTTCAAAGGCGCCGGTCTTCTGGCCCTCGATCCGGGCCGGGTTGACGGAGTTGACCAGGAACACAGGGTAGGACTCGCCGAGCTTGCGGGCGATGTCGAGGCAGTTGTCGAAGTTACCGTCCACCTGCAGCAGCGTGGCTCCGTGCGCGATCGCCTGGCTGAGCTTGCCCATCGAGATCTTGCCCTCGGGGACCAGCACCGCGCACTGCAGCCCGGCCGCCGTCGYGTAGGCCGCGGCGGAAGCTGAGGTGTTGCCGGTGGAGGCGCAGACCACGGCTTTGGCGCCGGCCGCCACGGCTGCCGTCATGGCCATGGTCATGCCGCGGTCCTTGAAGGAACCGGTCGGGTTCATGCCCTCGACCTTGAGGTAGACGGTGCTGCCGGTCAGCTCGGAGAGGTGGCGGGCGTGCACGAGCGGGGTGCCGCCCTCGCCCAGGGTGATGACCTTAGTGGCTTCCGTGACAGGAAGACGATCAGCGTATTCGCGGATGACACCGCGCCATTGGTGAGCCACTTAGACCCCTTCTACCCGCAGTACGGATGTGACGGAATTGATGACGTCCAGGCGCTTGACGGCCTCGACGGTTGCTGCAAGTGCGGCTTCGCGTGCACGGTGTGTCACGATCCGCAGCTCGGCCGACTCCAYGTTGGAGTCGGCGTCGCGGTGGATGGTCTGCCGCATGATTTCGATGGACACGCCGTGCTCCGCGAAGAGCTGGGCGATCCGGGCCAGGACGCCGGGCTGGTCCGCGACGTCGAGTCCGATGTAGTAGCTCGTGATGGCTGCGTCGATGGGCAGCGCAGGCACGTGCCCGGTGGTGGTTTCGGTCCGGCCGGGGCCGCCCAGGACAATGCGGCGGGCCGCGGAGACGAGGTCGCCCAGCACGGCGGACGCCGTCGGGGTTCCCCCGGCGCCCTGGCCGTAGAACATGAGTTCGCCGGCGTTCTCGGCTTCGATGAAGACGGCGTTGAACGCACCGCGGACAGCGGCGAGGGGGTGTTCGCGGGGCAACAGCGTCGGGTGCACGCGGACGGAGACGCCGGTCTTGCCGTCCTCGTCCGTCAGCTTCTCCGCAATCGCGAGCAGCTTGATGACAAAGCCGGCTTCCTTCGCGGCGGCGATGTCCGCCGCACTGACGGCCGTGATGCCCTCGCAGGAGACGTCTTCCAGGGCGAACCGGGTGTGGAAGGACAGCGAGGCAAGGATCGCTGCCTTGGCGGCGGCGTCGTAGCCCTCGATGTCGGCAGTGGGGTCGGCCTCCGCATAGCCCAGTCGCTGGGCTTCGGCCAGGGCATCGGCGAACTGCGCGCCGGTGGAGTCCATCTGGTCGAGGATGAAGTTGGTGGTGCCGTTGACAATCCCGAGAACCCGGGTGATCCGGTCGCCGGACAGGCTGTCCCGGATGGGCCGCAGGATGGGGATGGCACCGGCTACGGCGGCTTCGTAGGAAAGCTGCACTCCGGCTTTGTMCGCTTCCTCGTAGAGCGTGGGACCGTCCTGGGCCAGGAGCGCCTTGTTGCCGGTGACCACGCAGGCCCCGTGCCGCATGGCCGTCAGGATCAGGGTCCGGGCCGGCTCAATCCCGCCCATGAGCTCGATCACGAGGTCGGCGTCCTTGACGAGGGTTTCGGCGTCGGTGGTGAACAGCTCMTGGGGCAGATCGACGTCGCGCTCGGCGTCKAGGTTGCGCACAGCGATGCCGCCCAGTTCGAGGCGGGCGCCTGTGCGCGCCGCGAGGGCGTCGGCGTCGTCAATGAGAATCCGTGCAACCTGAGCCCCGACGTTGCCACAGCCCAGCAGGGCCACTTTCAGGGTTCGCAATTCGGTCATTCAGACTCCCATGTCGCGGTTGAGCAGATCTTCTTCGGTTTCCCCGCGGACAATCAGCCGGGCAGATCCGTCGCGGACAGCGACAACGCCCGGCCGGGCCAGATAGTTGTAGTTGCTTGACAGGGCCCAGCAGTAGGCGCCGGTCCCCGGTACAGCAAGCAGATCACCGGCTGCCACGTCCTCGGGCAGATATACATCTCTAACAACTATGTCGCCGCTCTCGCAATGTTTGCCCACTACTCGGGACAGCTGCGGGGCCGCGTCGGAGCTCCGCGAGGCAAGAATTGCCGAATAATCCGCGTCATACAGCACCGGGCGCGGGTTGTCGCTCATCCCGCCGTCCACCGACACATACCGGCGGGGGTACGTAACGTCGTTGCCKACTCCGCCGGCTTCGKAACCCGGGGCGTCCACCCGGACGGTCTTGAGCGTGCCGACCTCGTACAGCGTGAACGTCGTGCTGCCCGAGCTGGACCTCGGAGGCGGCTACGGCATCGCCTACACCCCCGTTGACACGCCCCGCCCGGCCGCAGAGATCGCGCAGGCGATGGCCGCCGTCGTCCGTTCCAAGTGCGCCGTGCTGGGTATTTCCGCCCCC
>NZ_JBFTHK010000212.1:0-6534 GCF_056394205.1 Arthrobacter sp. 10T413_2
CTCGTGGTGCTGCTCAAGGACACCTCGCTGGGCTACATCGTCGCCTACGGCGAGCTGCTCCGGGCCGTGCAGGTCATGGCCGACTTCCTCGGCCCGCAGTACCTGTTCCCGGTGTTCTTCGTCGCCGCGGCCATCTACATCGCGATCGACCTGGCGGTCTCCCGCCTGGCCATCTGGCTCGAACGCCGCGGCTCCAAGCGTGYCGCCGGCGGCGTGGCACACGTCCCGGTCGCCGGGATCCCCACCAAATAAGGCCTTTCGATGCAGAAATGGTCCGGAACCTCACGGGTTCCGGACCTTTTCTGCATCCTGACGTGCGCGGTGGGCGCTGATGCCCCTGGCGGTTAGGCGCTGAGCCAGGTCCGCAGCGCCCTCAGGCATTCCCGGATCGCGTCCGCCTCGACGTGCTCGTTGTCCTTGTGCGCCAGCAGCGCATCGCCGGGCCCGAAGTTCACCGCCGGGATGCCCAGCTCGCTGAACCGTGCGACGTCGGTCCAGCCGTACTTGGGCTTTGGTTCCGCGCCGACGGCGGCCACGAAGGACGCGGCGGCCGGGTGGTTCAGTCCCGGCCGCGCCCCGGCCGCGCTGTCGGTGCGGACGACGTCGAATCCGTCCAGCAGCTCTCGCACCACGGCCTCGKCCCCGTCCGGGGTCTTGTCCGGGGCGAAGCGGTAGTTGATTTCCACGACGCACTTGTCCGGGATGACGTTGCCGGCCGTGCCGCCGTGAATCTTCACGGCGTTGAGGCTTTCCCGGTAGTCGAGGCCGTCGACCGTTACGGTCTGCGGCTCGTACGCCGCCAGCCGGGCCAGGATCGGGGCGGCCGCGTGGATGGCGTTGCTGCCCATCCAGGCCCGGGCCGAGTGGGCAGCCTCGCCGAGTGTGGTCSCCTCGAAGCGCATCGTGCCGTTGCAGCCGCCTTCCACCGTGCCGTCGGTCGGCTCGAGCAGGATCGCGAAGTCACCKCCGAGCAGGGACCCGTGATTGCGCACCAGCCGGCCGAGGCCGCTCTTTACTGCMTCGACTTCCTCGTGGTCGTAGAAGACGAACRTGACGTCCTTGTCCGGCTCAGCGCCGGCGTCGAACATGGTGGCCGCCAGCGCCAGCTGCACAGCGACACCGCCCTTCATGTCGGTGGCGCCGCGGCCGTAGAGGATGCCCTCTCCCGGCGCCCCGGAGGGCCAGTACGCCGGCACGGTCCCAAGCGAGCCTTCCGTGATGGGCAGCGGCACGGTGTCCAGGTGCCCCGCCAGGATCACGCGCTCGGCGCGGCCGAGGTTGGTGCKGGCGATGATCGAATCGCCGTCGCGGACCAGCTCCAACTGCGGCAGCAGCCGGAGGGCATGCTCCACGGCGTCGGCCAGCACCTTTTCGTTGCCGGAGACGCTGTTGATGTCGATCAGGGCGGCCGTGAGCAGGGCGACATCCTGGCGGAGGTCCAAGTGGACAGGGGCATGCCCAGAACTGCGATCAAGGGCGCTGGCAGGGGTGCGGGGGTTCGTCGGGGTCACCGTCCCACTTTATCTGCTCGCCTGCCTCTCCCAACGGACCGCACCGGGGCCGTTTCAGGCGTCATAACGGCCCCTGCCGCGAGTCACTTGGGCGACTCGCGTTTCAGCGCGCGAGGACGCTCTCGTTAGACTTGGGCCATGACTGAAACTGCTGCTTCCGCTGTGCCCGCCGACGCCCGCTCTGCCTACGGCTATGGATTGGCCACCGTATCCACCCGCAATGGTGTAGCCACCGTGTTGGACGTGTGGTTTCCGGCTCCGGCGCTGGGAGTCGCGGCGCCGAGCCTGCGTGACGTGGCCAACGCGGACCAGTCTCTGATCGATATCGCCGCCAACGGCACCGACCCGGACCGCGGCACCGAACAGAAGGTCGTCTTCGCCCAGATCCACCTGGACGAGGCACCGGCGGACACCGCGGACGCCTACCTGCGCCTGCACCTGCTCTCGCACCGGCTCGTCCAGCCCAACAGCATCAACCTTGACSGCATCTTCGGMAAGCTCCCCAACGTGGTGTGGACCAACTTCGGTCCCGCGGCCGTCGAGGACTTCGAACTCACCCGGGCACGCCTGCGCAAGCGCGGCGCCGTCACCGTCTTCGGCGTGGACAAGTTCCCCCGCATGGTGGACTACGTGGTCCCCTCCGGCGTCCGGATCGCCGACGCCGGCCGTGTCCGGCTCGGCGCGCACCTCGCCGAAGGCACCACGGTCATGCACGAGGGTTTCGTGAACTTCAATGCCGGAACCCTGGGCACCTCCATGGTCGAGGGCCGCATCTCGGCCGGCGTCGTCGCCGGTGACGGTTCCGACGTCGGCGGCGGTGCCTCGATCATGGGCACCCTTTCCGGCGGCGGCAAGGAAAAAATCGCCCTCGGGGAGCKGGTCCTGCTCGGCGCCAACTCCGGCGTGGGCATCAGCCTGGGCGACGACTCCGTGGTGGAGGCGGGCCTCTACGTCACCGCCGGGAMGCGCGTGCGAGTCATCAGCCCCCGGGATGCCGAAGGCGAGGACACCAGCCGGGTAGTCAAGGCCGTGGAGCTTTCCGGGGTTCCGAACCTGCTCTTCCGCCGCAATTCGACCACCGGCGCCGTCGAGGCGCTCCCCCGCAAGGGCCAGACCGTGGAGCTCAACGCGGACCTGCACGCCAACTGACCGGATCGGCTGGTACGGTATGGCGGGCGGTGAAGGCCGCTCCGGCGGGGCGCCCGTCGATGAAGCAGCCGATGACGCAGCCCGCTAGGGCCTGAGGGAGTAAGTTTCGTGGCACGACGTGGGAGCTGGCGACGCCGGATCGTCCTTCTGCTGACCCTTGCGATGGTTGCGGGCGCAATCTACACCGCGGTGGCGTTCCTGCAGCGTTCGGAAACGCTGATCACCGAACGCTGCACGGCGGTGGGCAGCGGCGGCGATGACCTCGCGACCGACCAGGCGGCCAACGCCTCGCTCATCACGGCTGTGGCGGTCCGGCGCGGGCTTCCAGCCCKCGCCGCCAGCATCGCGCTGGCCACCTCCATGCARGAATCCAAGCTGCGCAACATCGGCCACGGCGACCAGGCCGGCCCCKACTCACGGGGGCTCTTCCAGCAGCGGCCGTCCCAGGGCTGGGGCACCACGGCGCAGGTGATGGACCCATACCACGCCAGCAATGCGTTCTACGATGCGCTCGTGGAGATCTCCGGCTACCAATCGCTGGAGATCACCGACGCCGCCCAGCAGGTCCAGCACTCGGCCTACCCGGGTGCCTACGCCCAGCATGAGGGGATGGCCCGTGCGTTCGCCTCGGCACTGAGCGGCCAGACGCCCGCCGGGCTGGACTGTTCGCTGCGGTCCCCCGACACCGCCGGGGATCCGGCCGCCGTCACCGCAAAGCTGACCGCGGCGCTCGGTGACGTGCCGACATCAACGGACGGCCGGACCTTGATCGTGGAGGCCGACGGCACCCAGGCCTGGACTGTGGCCCAATGGGCGGTGGCCAATGCCAAAGCGCTCTCCATCACCAGCGTCGAGGTGGACGGCCGGGCATGGAACCGGCAGTCCCGCGACGGCTGGCAGCCGGCGCAGGTCCCGGCAGGGCAGGTCCGTGTGACCGTCGCCGACGCGCCAGCCAGCTAGCGGCGGCCGGCTCACACGAGGAGATCGACCACCGGCTGGACGTAGCTGCGGAACAGTTCCGGCTCGGACAACAGCTCCTGGCTCATGAGGATCTTGTCCGGCTCGAGGTACCAGGCCCGCGGCTCCGCCAGCGGGAGTTCGATGATCGTCAGGCTGAAATCCCGGGCGGGGCGGCCCACTTCCAGCAACCGGTCCTCCACCATGTCGGCCAGGAGCTCATTGTTGCTGTTGGATTCGCGCTCCGCTTCCAGGGACAGGTATTCCGCGCGGCGTTCCCGGGCCCACGTCAGCGCGGMGCCGAAGTGCGCCTGCAGCACGCGGCGAAGCGCCGGTGAATTGCTGAACGACCCGAAGCCCGGCGGGGTAAGCTCGGGCGACATTTCCGGGTGGGCATTCAGCAGCTGCTCCCACCAGGCCTCCCACTCGGTCTTGAGCACGGCGGTGCCGCCCACCTCTGCGATCAGATGTGTATGGTCCGAGGCTCGGATCTTCGGCGCCACGTGACACAGTGCCGGATGCCCCGCGGTGTCCAGTCCGGCGGCGTCACGAACGTAGAGTGCAATGAGCATGGGACCAGATGTATCCATGGTGATCCGCCAGCCCGGTCCGCCGGTGTGGTGCATCCAATTGCCTCCCTTGGCAAGACGTACTATCTCAGTCTATTCCTGTTGTTAGTGCACGTTAACGGCTGGGGCCCGGTCCGCCATCCGGCGGTTCAGGCCCTCGAGATGGGCCTCCAGCACATCMTTGCACATGCGGGCCGTCATCCACTCCGGCTGCAGGAGGGCGTGCATCGTCAGCCCGTCCAGCACGGCCAGCAGCAGCTCGGCTTCGGTGACGAGCACCTGCTGGTTCATCCCGGCCGCGGCGTCGTCACTGTCGCGGCCATTCGCCCCGGCGGCCAAGCCGAGGATGAGGCCTCCGACTATCGCRGCCACTGCCCGATGACTGCGGTCGGCCTCGGCAGCCAGGAACGGCCTGGTCCGGGCGGCGTTCTTGAAGGCCATCCACACGCATGCGTCGACGGCYCGTTCCTCGTCCAGCGGAAGAAACTCATCCAGCAGCGCGGCGACGGCGTTGTGGTGCTCGGCCGAKCCGGGCGGCAGCTCTCCCACCCTGGCGTCCGCGGCGGTGAGGCGGCCAAGAATCCGGTCCACCACAATGGCGAACGCGTGGGACAACAGCTCGTCGCTGCTGGCGAAATAGTGCCGCACCGAGCCGACGGCCAGCTGCGCTTCATCGGCAACTTCGCGCAGGGAGGCCCGCTCAAGACCATCCGCGGCGATGATCCTGAAGACAGCGTCTACTACTTCCTGGCGCCGGATTACGGCGTCGACAAATTTAGGCACTGGTCTTTTTTAGCACGTCCGTGCCGTTGCCGCCCCGGGKGCACACCGGTTCCTCCACGCACGTGACGCGGGTCACACCGGCGCGGGTCACACCGGCGCGGGTCACAACGGCGCGGGTCACAACRGCTCTGGTCACGGCGGCTCTKGTCACGGTGCGCCCGGAGCCAGTCGCGCCGTRACCACGCCCCCAAGCACGACKCCGGCCGCGCACCACAGCGAGAGGTGCGCGGCCGGCGTCGTACTTTGCTGTGCGGCGCTGCCGTAAACGGCGGTTGCGCTACATGGAAGGGTAGTTCCGTTCCGGTTCGCCGACGTAGAGCTGGCGCGGACGGCCGATTTTGGTGTTGGGATCGCTGATCATCTCGCGCCACTGGGCGATCCAGCCCGGCAGGCGTCCGATGGCGAACAGCACGGTGAACATCTTCTCGGGGAAACCCATGGCCTTGTAGATCAGGCCGGTGTAGAAGTCCACGTTGGGGTAGAGCTTGCGCTGGATGAAGTAGTCATCGCCCAGGGCCTTCTCTTCAAGGCGCATGGCGATGTCGAGGAGCTCGTCATTGCMGCCCAGCTTGCTGAGGACCTCGTGGGCCGTCGCCTTGATGATCTTGGCGCGGGGGTCGTAGTTCTTGTAGACGCGGTGCCCGAAGCCCATGAGGCGGACGCCGTCTTCCTTGTTCTTGACCTTCTCCATGTAGTCCTCGGGCTTGATGCCGTCGGCCTGGATCTKGCGCAGCATCTTCAGCACGGCCTCGTTGGCGCCGCCGTGGGCGGGTCCGAAGAGTGCGTTGATGCCGGCGGAGACGGACGCGAACAGGTTGGCGTTCGAGGAGCCGACCAGCCGGACCGTGGAGGTGGAACAGTTCTGCTCGTGGTCGGCGTGCAGGATCAGGAGCAGGTCCAGGGCCTTGGCGATGACCGGGTCAACCTCGTACTGCTCGGCCGGCAGGCCGAAGCTGAGGCGCATGAAGTTCTCCACGAGGTTCATCGAGTTGTCCGGGTACAGCATGGGCTGGCCGATCGACTTCTTGTGGGCGTAGGCGGCGATGACCGGCATCTTGGCCATGAGGCGGATGGTGGAGACTTCCACCTGCTCGGCGTTGAACGGATCCAGCGAGTCCTGGTAGAACGTCGAGAGCGCGGACACGGCCGAGGACAGTACCGGCATCGGGTGGGCGTCACGCGGGAAGCCGCTGAAGAAGCCCTTKAGCTCCTCGTGCAGCAGGGTGTGGTGGCGGATCCGCTGGTCGAAGGACTCCAGCTCCGTGGGGGTCGGAAGGTTGCCGTAGATCAGCAGGTACGAGACTTCGAGGAAGCTCGAGTGCTGGGCCAGCTGCTMGATCGGATAGCCGCGGTAGCGCAGGATGCCGGCATCACCATCGATGTAGGTGATGGCCGAGKTGGTGGCCGCGGTGTTCATGAAACCGGGGTCGAAGGCGACGGCGCCGGTCTGCTTCAGCAGCTTGGAAACGTCGTAGCCTTCGTTCCCTTCTACAACCTTGATGCGCGGGAGCTCAAGCTCGCCGCCGGCATGGCGCAGGGTTGCGCTGGTGGTTTCAGTCATGGAG
>NZ_JBFTHK010000213.1:0-6400 GCF_056394205.1 Arthrobacter sp. 10T413_2
GACATCTCCAGGACGTCCAGCGTCTCCGCCAGTTCTTCGAGGGTGTGCGCCTGGTCAAGCGTGTAGGGACCCACTTGGGTCCTGCGGAGTGCCGTCAGGTGACCCCCGACGCCGAGAGCCTCGCCGAGATCGCGGGCCAGGGCGCGGATGTAGGTTCCCGAGGAGCACTCCACCGTGACGTCCACATCCACCGCCTCACCGGCAGCCTCGCCCACGCTCACGCGGCGCATCTCGTGGACCTCAAAGCGGTGGATCGTCACGGGCCGGGCTGCCAGCTTGACCTCTTCACCGGAACGGACCCGCGCGTAGGCGCGTTCGCMATTGACCTTGATGGCGCTGACGCTGCTGGGAACCTGTTKGATTTCTCCGGTCAGCGCGGCGACGCCGGCGCGGATGGCGTCTTCGGTGATACCGGTGGTGGTGCGGGTGGCAGTGACTTCACCTTCGGCGTCGTCCGTCACGGTGGATTCGCCCAGCCTGATGGTGKCGGTGTAGGTCTTGGACGTGCCCACGATGTAAGTCAGCAGCCGGGTGGCCTTGTTGATGCCGACCACAAGAACGCCGGTGGCCATCGGATCCAGTGTCCCGGCGTGGCCGACCTTCCGGGTACCGGCGATACGCCGCATCCGTCCAACCACATCGTGGCTGGTCCAGCCTTGCGGCTTGTCCACTATCACCAGTCCAGAAAGCACGCCTCCCAGTATATGCGGGCCAGCCGTGCCCCACGGCCCACGGCCCACGGACCGGCCGCGGACCGGCGCCCGGCCAAAGCGCCCATCGCGAACGCCGCCCGTTAGGATGGCAGACATGCCCGAGCTTGCCGCACATGTCCGCGAGGTCCCGATCAACCAKATCCGGGAGATCACCGAAGCCGCCTGGGGAACGCCCGGTGCGATCGTGCTGAGTATCGGCGAGCCAGGTTTCGCCGTCCCCCGCCACGTCCTCGAAGCCGGAATGGCATGCCTCGAGCGGGACGAGACCAACTACACGCCCAACGCCGGGATCCCAGCCCTGCGCGAGGCATTCGCCTCGCGGTTCCGCGAGCACAACGCGACGCCGGTCGGCGCGGACCGCGTCTACGTGGTCGACGGCGCCCAGCAGGGCCTGCACTTTGCMATGAGCCTGCTGCTCTCCCCCGGCGACGAGATCCTCATTCCCAACCCTGGCTACCCGACCTTCGCAATGACCAGCAGCCTCCTGCACGCCGTCCCCGTCCGCTACCMGCTCTACCCGGAGCACGACTTCCAGCCGCGGATCGAGGACATCGAGGCCCTCATMACGCCGCGGACTAAAGTGCTGATCCTGAATTCCCCGTCCAACCCGCTCGGCGCTGTCCTGGGCGAGGACCTGACGCGCCGCCTCGTGGAGCTGGCCAGGCGGCACGATCTGTGGATCATCTCGGACGAATGCTACGAGGCGTTCACGTACGATGTCCCGCACGTCAGTCCGGCCAKGTTCGACAGTGAGATCCCGGGCGAAGCCCGGGTGTTCACCTCGCTCACGCTGTCCAAAACCTATGGACTCACGGGGCTCCGCATCGGCGCGCTGATCTGCCCGCCGGGGCTCGAGCAGAAGATGAACAATGTCATGGAGGCGATCGTGTCCTGCGTGGCGTCGCCGTCGCAGTACGCCGCGCTGGCGGCCCTGACCGGCCCCCAGGACTATGTCAGCCACGCGCGCGCCCACTACCGGGCCAACCGCGATGCGGCCTCGGCGGTGCTGCACTCCCATGGCATCCCGTACCTCACGGCCCAGGGCGCGTTCTATCTGTGGGCGGATGTGTCCCACGTCAGCGGCGGGGACGTCCGGGCGTGGACGCGCCGCTTCCTGGCGGACCACGGCGTGGCCTTCGCCCCCGGCACGGCGTTTGGTTCGATCGGCGAGGGCTGGATCCGCATTGCGCTCTGCGGCAGCCAGGCTGACCTCGTGGAGGGCCTCGGTCGTCTCCCTGCACGCGGGGCCCCAACCGGCCCATCCGGCGAAACTGCCGGGTCCACAGACCCTATCGCCGGAACTGCCGGCGCCATAGCCTGAGCACAAGGCGCCCCCAGCCGGCCCGGCCAACTTTGTTTCGGGTTGTCCTGGTTCGTCCGGGCGCTCTGGATTCCAGCCAAGGGAGTACATCGTGTGGTGGCAAGACCTGCTGTGGGGTTTCTGGAACGGGCTGACGGCATGGATCGTCCTGATCGCCCATGTCTTCGGGTTTTGGAATGAGTTCCCCTTCTACAACTCCGCCCGCGCGGGGAACTGGTATGACTTCGGTTACCTCCTGGGCATGGGATCTCCCGTGCTGGGCGGCGGCCTGGGAGMCCGGGGGCGTTCCAGGCGACGCTAGGCCGGCTACGCCGCGGCGCACGGACGGGGAATCAGAGCATGATCTCTTCCTCCGGCGCTAAAGCCGCCACGGGAGCCTTGGTGAAGGACATCCGGATAACGAAGTGCGCTTCGGCGGAGTTCTTGGCGATGATGGCTCCCGCCTCGCCCGCGAGCTTCACCCCGAACTGGAGTTCCAGGTGTTCCGGACCAAGTTCCTTCATCACCTCGGCGGCAGCGTTGGCCGCCGGCCGGACTGCCGAGAGTGCGTCCTCGAGGCGCCGACCGGCGTCGAGAATCCCCTGCTCGTTGCGGGAAGGCCGCTCCACGCCGAAACTGTTGTCCTCGACCTCCACCAGCACTGTCCCCGACCCGACTTCGTAACGCAGGATCTCGGTCATTGCTTCCTCCATATCAACGCGCTGTGCGGACGGTAAAACGCGGCCAGGCAGTACAGGCCGGTAATGCGGGCCGGACGGTCACCTCGGAGCTGCGGCCAGCGCGGCGTCGAGCCAGCTGCGGAGGGCCGCGGCCGGCGGCGCGCCGGCCTGGCGGGCTGCCACCGCGCCGTTCTTGATGACAAGCAGCGTTGGAATCGCCTGGATATCGAACCGCTTGGACAGCCCCGGAGAGGTGTCGACGTCAACCTTMACGAGCTTGAACTCCCCGGCCCGTTCCAGCGCCAGCTTGTCCAGCACCGGACTGACCATGCGGCACGGCCCGCACCAGGCCGCCCAGAAGTCGACGAGCGCCGGCACGGAGGACTTCTCTGCGACCAGGGGGAAGTCGGCGTCGCCMGCCGCGACAATCCACGGCAGGTCCCGGCGGCAGTTGCCGCAGCGCGGATGCCCGGCAGCCGCAACAGGAATCCGGTTGGTCTGCCCGCAGTGCGGGCACTTCATCAGGCTGGATTCCACGACGCGCCGTCGCCTTCCCGCATACCCGCAGTCATGGTTCCATGGGACTCCCCGCCCCCGAACGGGCGTAGAGTCAAAGGTCCCGCGGCCGGAACCAGGAAACCGGAACGCCACCGGAAACAGCAGTGGCCGGACCCTTTGCKGGTCCGGCCACTGCTGTTGAGGGCGGTACTACTTGTTGCGGTCCTCGTCGATCTGGTCTTTGTCGATCAGATCCAGGTCCTCTTCATMGAAGTCGTCCTCATCCAGCTCTACGTCCTCCGGGGTGTCGGACTTGTAAGGATCGGCGTCCCCGGCGTGCTTGGCGCCTTCGGCCAGCGCCGCCACCTMGGCGTCGCGCTTCTTCGCCGCCCGGAGCAGTTCCTCCAGGTTCGAGGCGTTGACCGGAATCTGGTCCGCCACGAATTCGATGGTCGGAGTCAGGCGCACGGTGATATTCCGGCCGACTTCCTGACGCAGCACGCCCTTGGCCTTCTCGAGCCCCTTGGCAGCATCAGCCTGGGCCACTTCGTCAYCGAATACCGTGTAGTAGACGGTGGCGTGCTGCAGGTCGTTGGTCACCCGCGAGTCGGTCACGGTGACGCCCTCAAGCCGAGGATCCTTCACCCGCCGGCCCAGGGCCTCAGCAACGACAACTTTAATCCGCTGCGCCAACTTGGCAGCCCGTGCGGGATCAGCCATTTCCACTCCTAAAAATTTGGATGTACTACGGCGGGGTTGCGGTTTGGCCTTTTGAGTTGCCTTTGCTGCCACGCGCCTATGGTGAGTCTATGACGATGCCGGAGAGTTTTGGGGGCGCCCGGGAGTGGCATCGGGCCTACCGGAGCTGGGCGGCACGGGATCGCAGATCCAGTGCCGCCCAGCGTAGGGGCGGGGCGCCCCCAAAACTCGGAGGCTCMCCGCCATAACTGCTAAACCAACCTAGACGCGCGGCTTTTCGCGCATCTCGAAGGTCTCGATGATGTCACCTTCGTTGATGTCGTTGTACGAGCCAAGACCKATACCACACTCGAAGTCCGTGCGGACCTCGGTGGCGTCGTCCTTGAAGCGCTTGAGCGTCTCAACGGTGAGGTTGTCGCCGATGATCTTGCCGTCGCGGGTGATGCGGGCCTTGGCGTTGCGCCGGATAACACCGGAGCGGACGATCGAGCCTGCAATGTTGCCGAACTTGGAAGAACGGAACACTTCGCGAACCTCGGCGGTGCCAAGCTGGACCTCTTCGTACTCCGGCTTGAGCATGCCCTTGAGGGCTGCCTCAATGTCATCGATTGCTGCGTAGATGACGGAGTAGAAGCGCATGTCCACGCCTTCGCGGTCTGCCAGTTCGGCAACACGCTCGGCGGGCTTGACGTTGAAACCGATGATGACGGCGCTGTCGACCGTTGCCAGGTTGACGTCGTTCTGCGTGATCGCACCGACACCGCGGTGGATGACGCGGAGCTGGACACCCTCGCCGACGTCGATCTTGAGCAGCGCGTCTTCGAGGGCTTCCACGGCACCGGAAACGTCACCCTTGAGGATGAGGTTGAGGGTGTCGATCTTGCCTTCGGCGACGGCCTGGTCGAAGTCTTCCAGGCTGATGCGCTTGCGGCGCTTGGCCAGGGCGGCGTTGCGGTCGGCAGCTTCACRCTTCTCGGCGATCTGGCGGGCGGTGCGCTCGTCAGCGGTCAYGAAGAAGGTGTCACCGGCACGCGGGACGTTGGACAGACCCAGCACCTGCACGGGGCGGGACGGGCCGGCCTCGGTCAGGGCGCTGCCGTCGTCGTCGAACATCGCACGGACGCGGCCGTGGGCCGTGCCTGCCACGATGGTGTCKCCGACGTGCAGCGTACCGGACTGAACCAGGACGGTGGCGACGGAACCGCGGCCCTTGTCCAGGTTGGCTTCGATCGCGATACCGCGGGCGTCCTTGTTCGGGTTGGCGCGCATGTCCAGGGCAGCGTCTGCGGTGAGCAGGACGGCGCCGAGGAGCTCGTCGATGTTGAGGTTCTGGCGGGCAGAGACCTCCACGAACATGGTGTCGCCACCGTATTCTTCCGGAACCAGGCCGTACTCGGTCAGCTGGCCGCGGACCTTGTCCGGGTTGGCGCCTTCCTTATCGATCTTGTTCACGGCCACAACGATCGGCACGTTGGCCGCCTGGGCGTGGTTGAGGGCTTCAACGGTCTGCGGCATCACGCCGTCATCCGCTGCGACCACCAGGATGGCGATGTCAGTGACCTTCGCACCACGGGCACGCATGGCGGTGAACGCCTCGTGGCCCGGAGTATMGATGAAGGTGATCTTGCGATCGATGCCTTCGTGGTTGTGCGTGACCTGGTAAGCACCGATGTGCTGCGTGATGCCGCCGTGCTCGCCCGCCATGACGTCGGACTTGCGGATGGCATCGAGCAGGCGGGTCTTACCGTGGTCAACGTGACCCATGACGGTGACAACCGGAGGACGTGCCTCGAGGTCTTCGTCGCCTTCGGCTTCGAGTTCGGCCTCGAAGTCGATGTCGAAGGTGGAGAGCAGCTCGCGCTCTTCGTCCTCCGGCGAAACAACCTGCAGCTTGTAGCCAAGTTCCTCGCCCAGCAGGGCAAACGTCTCTTCATCCAGCGACTGCGTGGCCGTGGCCATTTCGCCGAGGTGGAACAGAACGGTGACCAGTGCTGCGGGGTTTGCCTCGATCTTGTCGGCAAAGTCCGTGATGGACGAGCCACGGCGAAGCCGGACTACGGTGGTGCCATCGCCGCGGGGCACGCTTACGCCGCCCAGCGACGGAGCACTCATCTGCTCCAGTTCCTGACGCTTGGCACGCTTCGACTTGCGCTGCTTGCCGCGTCCTGCGCCGCCCTTACCGAAGGCGCCCTGGGTGCCGCCGCGACCGCGACCGCCCTTACCAAAGCCACCACCGGCCGGAGCGCCGCCACCGGCACCGGGAGCACCGGTACCCGGAGCGCCACCCGGACGGCCCGGACCACGGCCGCCGCCACCGGGACGGCCTGCACCTGCGGGTGCGGGACGTTCGGTGCGGTTAGGCATCATGCCCGGAGTCGGACGGTTTCCGCCGGCTCCTGCCGGACGACCAGCGCCGGGAGCGCCGGCCKGACGCGGGGCGCCGGGGCGGGGGCCGCCTGCGCCGGCTGCCGGACGGGGACCACCCGKACGGGGGCCGCCAGCGCCTGCTG
>NZ_JBFTHK010000214.1:0-6353 GCF_056394205.1 Arthrobacter sp. 10T413_2
CTACGGAGGCTGGCATGACAACAATTCCGCACCGCGAACTTCGCAACCAGAGCAGCAAGATTCTTGAGCGTGTGAAGAACGGCGAAACCATTGAGGTGACAAACAATGGGGAAGTCGCCGCCGTTCTCATCCCACCGTCCTCCTCCCCGTTCGAGCGGCTGCTTTTGGCAGGGCAGATGCGGCCGGCCTCCCCGGGTGCAGTTGATTTTCAGTCGCTGCCGAGGGTCAGTTCAGCGACCATGACCACGGAAATCCTGGACGACCTTCGCGGGGACCGTTGATCCTCTACGTGGACACGTCGGCGGCCCTCAAACTCGTGGTGGAGGAACCGGAATCGGCGGCCCTGGCAATGTACCTCGAGGCCGCCGTGTCCMGCGGCGACAAGCTGGCGGCTTCCATGCTCCTGTACACGGAGCTTCACTGCGCCGCCAACCGGCGGGGACTTCCCGGCGGGCTGGTTAATTCCGTGCTGAGTGGAATCAGTCTGGCGGACGTGGCGCGCTCGGACTTGATGTACGCGGCCGCCTTGCCCGGGCGGCTGCGCAGCGCCGATGCCATTCACTTGGCGGCGGCGATCCGCCTCCAGGCTGATGTCCTGATTGCCTACGACGCCGGACTGCTGGCCGCCGCCGTGGACGCCGGCCTCAACGCCCTCTCCCCCGGCGTCCCGGACTGAAAGCCTCACCCCGCCGGTAGTCCCTCGACGAAGGCCACCTGGGTCGAATACTGCTGGTAGAGCTTGACGGCTTCGTCGATCTCAATGTGGCCGAAGTTCAAGGCGACCTGCAGCCCCTCCAGCTKAGCGCTGCAGGTCTCGGCCGCGCTCACACGGTCTGCCAGCGAACGGGACGTGGCAAAATTCGTGGCCAGCGCCGCGGCAATGGAAAAGATCACTGCAAACAAACACAGCACACGCCACACCAGCGAGTCGTCGCTCAGGTTGAAGATTGCCGCCACCGATTCGGTGAACCCTGTGCCCCCGAAGGCGGGGCCCGCCGTGAGCGCGGCGGCCAGCGCGCTGCCCACGATGCTGATATTGGCCAGCCGGGTGCGCCGGGGTCTTTCCTTGCTGAGATAGGAACGGAGGGCCTGCTGCTTCTCGTCGATGCGGGAGGACAGCCTTTGCCGCGTATCGGATGTTTCGTCCATGATCTGGTACCAGCTTCCCTCGCCGATCGTGTCCGCACGCCCGGAAAGTGAGACCCGTCTGCCGGCGGGCCGCCTGCTTCCCTGGAATCCCCCAGCCAGGGCGGAAGCTCCCCGCCCCGTTGCCGCTCTCCTCCCGAAACGCGCACACGATTAGGATGCTCCCGCGCCGCTGCGGGTGTCTATACGCATCGTCCCGCTGTACTGCCGGAAGTTCGGCCCTGCACCCGGGTTTCCGCATCGCGCCCGGAATATCGCGGCGAAAACGGACTGCCGCGGCGTGGATCCACGCCGCGGCAGTCCGGAAACGCCGCGGAAACTAGGTTGCGACGACGGCGCACGACCCCCGCCTCCAGCACGGGAGATGGGGGCCGTGCCCGCGCCAGTACTGGCGTGCGGCTGCTGGGATTCGGTCAGCGCAGGGACCGCAGCGACGCGTACGGTTCGCTGGGGAGGTTACCGGCCGTCCAGGGGCTGATGGAGCGCACGGGCGGGGTGTGGCCCCGGCCGTCGCGGACGACCGCGACGATGGTGGCGACGGCTGCGTAGACCATGAGTGCTACGAGCAGGATGGCGGCAAATTCCATGGAAAAACACCTCGGGCGATTGATGAATCCGGTTGTTGGGGCGAGTGATGAAGTTGCTGGTCGGGGMCGGATTCCGGGGTAATCGGTGCGGTGAGGGTTGCGGTTGTGGTTCGGGTTTCCGGTCCCTTTGGGGGACATGTCCAGTTTCCGCGGCCACCGTGTGAGCCAGCGTGTGAGGGGTTTCGCGCCCGTTTCTGCTCTGAAATTGGTCCGTTCATCACCCCTGTCGAGCGTGGCCCAGCAACTCGCGCCCAAGGGCATCCGACAGGCCGACGCCGTAGCTCGGCTCCGCAGTCCCGCGCCGGCGCCGTTTAKCCCCAGGCGGGCCCTTCCCTGTACGGCCTTGTGCCGCTGGGGAAGAGCACGCTTGCGTTGTGCGGCGCTTCGGACTGGGCTGTTCCGCTGGCACAGCCACACTGCTACCTTGGCTGGATGGAACGATCTCTGATKAGGCCAAGGAACCGCAAGATCCTCGCGGGAGTCTGCGCAGCTATTGCTCAGCGCTTCGGCATCTCCGTGACACTGGTCCGCCTCGGCTTCGTATTCTTCGGCTTCTTCGGCGTCGGCGAGCTGGTCTATATCGCGTTGTGGGTCCTCATCCCCAAGGCAAAATAACGGCCGTTTGTGACGACAGCCAGCCGCGGACCCCAGCACGACGGGGGCGGCCGGCAGCGTTGCCGGCCTCCCGCCGTCGTGTCGGACTGCGAGCAGTTCCATTCTTGGTTTCCTCGCGTTTCCTGCGATCACGACGGCGGCCCGTGGCCCAGCCTTCGAGCGGGAGCCCTTGACGGGCACTGGCATACTGACGCCATGGCGATTGGAATGACACGGGGTGGAGCGGCGCTGCGGTACGGTGCCGCGGCCGTCCTGCTTGTCGCTGCCCAGCTGGCGGGCTTCTGGTTCCACTCAGCCGGCATCTACCAGGGCACCGCGAACGTTCCGCTCGCCGAATTTCCGGAGGATGTGGGCGTTTTCTACGTTCTGACCTTCGCTMCCACCGTCATCGGACTCAAATACCTGGCCTACGACTTCGCGGTGAGGGCGTTTACMAAGACCTACAGGACTCCCGCGCTGCTCGTCTGCTTCTTCATCGGCTATGCAGCCGCATTGGCCATCGACGTGGTGTGCCTATTTTCGGCGTCGAAGCCAATAGCCGATGCCGGGTTTGCCATCATGGGCGCGGTTTTCCAAACTCCGTTGGTCCTCTTCGCATTTGCGACCGCAATCGCCGCGACGGTCCTATTGAAAGACAGGCCTCCTCAAACCGGAGCTACGCAGGCCCCGTGAACGTTCACGGCGCTCACCCTATCCGGCGCCGATATTCGTCAGGCGGACCCCTCCCTATACGGCGTCGCGCCGCCGGGGACGGGCCCGCCTGCGTTGTGCGGCTCAGGTTGGGCTGTTCGGCTCGCGGGGCCCCGTTGAGGCTCGACGGCGCATGATGCCGCCGGGCCTCTGGTTCGCGTCAGCTTGCGTTGTTATTGTTCGCGGCCCTGGCTGCCGCGGCCACCTGGTGGTGCAGCTCTGCATGATCGGCTGCGGTGAGCGCCTCGTCGGCATCGAATGAGTACGGCTGGCCGACGCCGGTTTCGATGAGCGCCTTGAGGCTGCCGTTCACGAACATGCCCCACGCGTTCGAGCACACGTCATAGCACTCGTCCTCGGCGTCGAGGCCCTCGTGGGTGAAGGTRACCCGGGTTCCGGCGTCGGTCTCTTGGATGTCGAACCKGACGGTCGTGCCATTCCACTCCTGCTTGTCGGCGGTGAAGTCGAGGTAGCTGCCCGTGACGAGCCACGCGATGCGTTGTGCCGGTTCGATATCGGTGACGCGGAATCCGCTGTAGTGCAGCCCGGGGACGACGTAGAMGAACTCGTCGCCGACGGCGGTGGTCGAGCCGGTGATCCGCCCCCACCACGCGGGGACGTCGTTGATCGCATGGAACGCCTTTTGCGGCGGGGCATCCACGGTGATCGTGGTGGTGAAGTTTGCGGTCATTTCTCTGCTCCTTTGCCTACCTCCCCGGCGGAGAGGATTCCTGTACTTGCGTGATGCAAGTGAGTGTAGGCCGGGTGACTTGCATCACGCAAGTGGTAGAGTCAAGCCATGTTAGGGAAGTCTTATGACACGCAGGTGTGCTCGATCGCGCGATCACTCGAGCTCGTCGGCGAGCGGTGGAGTCTGCTCATCATCCGCGACGCCCTGTTCGCCCGGGTGACGCGCTTCGGCGACTTCCAGCACAACCTCGGGATCGCGACAAACGTGCTCACATCGCGGCTGGATTCGTTCGTCACTAGCGGCATCATGGAGCGCGCAGGTTCCGCCGACTACATCCTCACGGCCAAGGGCCGCGCACTCGCGGTCGCGCTCATCGCGCTCACCGAGTGGGGCGACGCGTGGGCGTCCCCCATCGAACCACCGATCCTGTACCGGCACGCAGCCTGCGGTGAGGGCGCCGTGCACGCGGTCGCAACGTGCGAGGCGTGCGGCGTTGTGCCTGCGGAGGAGATCGCCATCCGCCTCGGCCCCGGCATGCCTGCCGATTATCCCGCCGGGCGACGCGGAGGAACCCGCGCAAGCTGATCGAACCCCGCGACGAATGGGACTCGTCGCGTAGAACCCGCTCTCTCACGCMGCTGCGCGTCGCTCCCTGCGCCGCCGTCACTCCCCCGGCGTAGCATGACTCATATGGCCGACACTTGGATTCGGCTCCTCGGTCCGCCCAGGATCGAGTCCGCTGGCACCCCACTCCGGCAGCCCCGGGGCCGCAAGGCCTGGGCTGTGCTGGCCTACCTCGCGCTGCAACCGGACGGCACCGGCCGGGCCCGGACGGCGGCCCTCCTGTTCCCCGACGYCGAGGACCCCCTCGGCGCCCTGCGCTGGAACCTGTCCGAGCTGCGGCGGACCCTCGGCGGGGAATCGGTCGGCGGCGACCCGCTGCGGCTCGTGCTGCCGGCCGGGTGGCACTGCGATGTGCTGGCGGCCCTGCACCCCGCCGGCKACGCCGACCCCCGCGCCTTCGACGGCCAGCTCCTGGAGGGTCTGGCCTTCGCGGACTGCCCCGTGTTCGAGTMCTGGCTGGAGGACCAGCGGCACCGGCTCGAGAACTGCGTGCTGGCGCTGCTTTATGAGGCGTCGCTCGGTGCGCTGTCGGCGGGAAGGGCGGACGACGCCGTCGACCTCGCCACCCGCGCGCTGCGTCTGGACCCCTTCAACGCCGACTGCCACGCCGCGCTGATCAAGGCCCTGCTCTCCCTGGGCGAGTACCGGCGGGCGCGGGAGCAGGCCGATAAGTGCCGGGACCTCTACCGCCGGGAGCTCGGGCTCGGGCTGCCCGCGGAGGTGCGCCGGGCGCTGGCGGACGCGGACCCCGTAGCCGAGCCAGGGATGCCGGCCAGTGCGGCCACGGTGCGGTCCTACCTCGACGCCGCCGGAGCGTCGCTCTCGGCCGGCTCGGTGGACCGMGGGCTGGAGCAGCTGCGGCTCGCCGTTGGGCTCGCGCAACGGACCGATGATCATCATCTGCTCGCCGAATCCCTGGTCACGCTGTCCGGGGCCATGATCCATCAGGCCGGCGGCCGCGGTGCCGAGGTGGCCKATCTCCTGCACCGCGCGCTGTCCGCCGAAGGGCCCGACGGCGTCTCGCGGACGGCCGCTACCGCCTTCCGCGAGCTGGGCTACCTGTCCGTGCAGCGCGGCGTTCCGGACCGTGCGGCCGGCTGGCTGGACCGGGCCATGCACGCGGCCCAGGGAATCCCCGACGAGCAGGCTCGGATTCTGGCGATCCAGGGCATGCTGGCCTCGGACACCGCGCACTATGGGGACGCAGTGACGGCGTTCACCGAGTCCGGGAGACTAGCCCGCGAAGTAGGGAACCGCCGGCAACAGGCGTTCAGCGAGGCCCTGCTGGGACGCGTGCATCTGTTGCGCGGGGATCTGGAGCTGGCGGCCGCCTGCCTGGACCGTGCCCGGGACTGGGTCGCCGCGGAACACTGGACGGCGTTCGAGCCGTTTGTCGCCGGAGTCCGGGGCGAAACCTACCTTGCCGCGGGCCGGCTGGACGCGGCGGCGGACCTGATTGACCGGTCCTGGGTCATGGCCGAGCTCGCCGGCGACCATTGCTACATGGCGCTGGCGGCGGGCGCCGAAGCCCGGCTGTTCCTGGCCCACGGCGACCTCGCCKCCGCCGAACACTGGATCAACCGGGGTCTCGAACCCACGCCGTGGTACCTCTGGTACTCGGCACGGCTGCTCGATGTCGCGGCGGAAGTCGCCATCGCCACCGGGTCGCCGCGTGCTGCCGAGTTCGTGGAGCGCCTGGCCGCGCTGGCCAGCCGGAGCGGCATGCGGGAGTTMGTGGTCCGGGCGCAGTCCCATCGTGCGGTCCTCGGCGACGAGGCCGCCGCCCAGACCGTGCCCTGGCTGGCCAGGGAGATCGACAACCCCGCGCTGACCGCGTTCCTGGACCGGCGCCACGGCGTCTCGCTGTGATGGGCTTGGCCGGCACGTGACCGCGTCGTATTCGTTCCATGGCGAGCTGTGGCACTACCCCGAGGAATCCGGGTGGCATTTCATCACGCTGCCCCAGGATCTGGCCAAGGAGCTCAGGGACGACGCCGCCC
>NZ_JBFTHK010000215.1:0-6324 GCF_056394205.1 Arthrobacter sp. 10T413_2
CGGTGAGCTCGTCCTCGGGCTGCCGGACCAGGGTCAGGCGGTACCCGACGTTGCGGACGGTGCTGATCAGGTTTTCGTGGTCGGCGCCCAGTTTGGCCCGGAGCCGCCGGACGTGGACGTCCACGGTGCGGGTGCCGCCGTAGTAGTCGTAGCCCCAGACTTCGGTCAGCAGCTGCTGGCGGGTGAAAACCCGGCCGGGGTGCTGGGCCAGGTATTTCAGGAGTTCGAATTCCTTGAAGGTCAGGTTGAGTGCGGCACCGTTGACCCGTGCGGTGTAGCTGGCCTCGTCAATTACGACGCCGGCGGCCCGGATTTCGCTCGGGGCGTCGTCCTGCTCGGGGACGGCGCGGGCGACGCCAAGGCGGATCCGGGCTTCGACCTCGGCCGGGCCGGCGGATTCGAGGAGGATGTCGTCCACGGCCCACGCGGAGGAGACCGCGGCCATGCCGCCCTCGGTGAGGATCAGCATCAGGGGGGCGCTGAGGCCGGTTGCTTTKAGCAGTTGGGTGAGGGAACGTGCGCCGACCAGGTCTTTGCGGGCGTCCAGCAGGACGATGTCACAAGGGTCGGTCTCGAGCAGGGCGGTGGGCTCGGCKGGAAGGATATGCACCCGGTGGTTCAATAGTTCCAGAGCAGGCAGGACGTCCACGGATGTTCCGGTGCTGTTCGTCAATAGCAGGATGTGCGACATTGTTCCTCCAAGGGGTGTCCGCGCATCATTGGGCGTCTGTGGTGCTGATCATGAGTATACCTAAAGGCCCCTTTCCGGCCATGGTCCCGTCACCTCCGGCCGGTCCTTTTGCGACACATAGCGTTMATATAGGGCAGGATTGAACCGTTAGGGCCCGCGGCCCGTGGAAATTGAGCCGAGTCGAATTGGGGTCCGCAGTGAGCGAAGGTAYAGCCATGGCGGGTCTGCCGAGGGCGAGTAGACCAGTGAAGCTGTGGAGCGTCGGGATCATCGGCCTGGCCGGTCTCGCGGCCATAGTTGCCGGCGCCTACTCCTCGCCTGAGGTCCTCCTCGCCGTCGCTGCCCTCACCGCCGCCGGCATCGGTATCGGCTGGCCCTATTTTCTCGGCATCCCCGCCAAGAAAACCCTCGCCGTCCTGATCGGCCTGCCCGGTGTGGGGGCGGCGGTGGCCGCGACGTACCTTCCGGCCCCCGGCTTCCTGGACTGGACGCCGTCGTTCATTGCGGTGGGGGTCATGGCCATCTTCGTCATGCAGCTGCTCCGGGGTACCGGCCAGGCCCAGCGACTCGAATCCACGCTGGGCTCGTGCGCGGGTGTGCTGCTGTCCTGCCTGGGCGCCGGCTGGATTGCGGATTCGCGCTTCAACGGCGTCCGGGAGATGCTCCTCGTGGCTGCCATCAGCGCTGCGGTCGCCTTGCTGGCCGGGCTGATCCGCTGGCCCGACCGGATCGTGGCACCGCTGGGCATCATCAGCGCCGGCCTCGCCGGGCCGCTGGCCGGCCTGGTGTTCTCCGATATCGCCGTCCTGCCGGCCGCCCTGGCCGGCGTCGTGGTGGGGGCCGTATTGATGAGTTTCCGCCGCCTCGTCATCCTCAGCGGTGAGGGCTTGACCATCCTGGCGGCCGTAGGCATGGGGCTGGGACCGGTGTCGGCGGTCGGTTCCTTGGCCTACTTCATAGACAAACTACTCATCTTCTAAGCGTTAGGATGGCATCATGTCCGTACTTGCATATGAGATCTTCTTCCTTGTCCTGCTCGGCGTGGCCAGCCTGTCCATGGCGTGGTTTGCCGGCTTTGTCGTCTACCGCCTCTTCAAAGGCCAGAAGTAACCCGAYACTTTCCAGTCACCGTAGTTTCCAGAGGTAGTTGCTGTGCCGATTGAAATTCCTACAGATCTGACGCCCGAAATCGTTCCGCTGTCCTGGCTCATTGGTGAGTGGGAGGGCCGTGGCCGGCTGGGGGCCGGGGACGAGGACTCAGAGCACTTCCTGCAGCATGTCTCGTTCACGCACAACGGCCTGCCGTACCTGCAGTACCGCGCCGAGAGCTGGCTGACCGACGACGAGGGCACCACGTTGCGTCMCCTGACGGTCGAGACCGGCTTCTGGGCGCTGGAGCGCAAGCAGCGCGAGGAAGACGGCGGCCCCGGCCTGATCCCGGCGGACATCGTCCCCGTGCTCAAGAGCGCCGACGAGGTCGAGGCCCTGCGCAACAGCGACGGCGGCTTCGACATCTCGGTGTCCATCGCCCACCCTGGCGGGATCTCGGAGCTCTACTACGGCCAGATCAAGGGGCCCCAGATCCAGCTCAGCACCGATATGGTGATGCGCGGCAGCCACTCCAAGGAGTACACGGCGGCCACCCGGATCTTCGGTCTCGTGGACGGCAACCTGCTGTGGCGCTGGGACGTGGCCACCGGCAAGGATTCGTCGTCCGGCAGCGGCGGACTGGAAGCCCATGCATCCGCCATCCTCGCGAAGGTAAGCTGAACGCACGGTCTCACTGATTTTTCCGTTGTCCGTATCGACCAGGGAGAAACATCGTGACCGACGAAGTCATCAGCAACAGCAGCGACGCCGGTAGCACCAGCTACGCCGACCTCAAGGCCGTGTACTTCAACGGCACCCTCAAGAAATCCCCGGACGTGTCCAACACCCAGGGCCTGATCGAGGTGAGCCGCCGGATCATGGAGAAGCAGGGCGTCACCACCCGCGTGATCCGCACCGTGGACCACGACATCGCCAGCGGCGTGTACCCGGATATGCGCGAGCACGGCTKGGCTACCGACGAATGGCCGGACCTCTACCCGGCCGTCCTGGAGGCGGATATCGTCGTCGTTGCCGGGCCCATCTGGCTCGGGGACAACTCCTCGCAGACCAAGAAGCTCATCGAGCGCCTCTACGCCCACTCCGGGCAGCTGAACGCCAAGGGCCAGTGGGCCTACTATCCGAAGGTTGGCGGCTGCCTMATCACCGGCAATGAGGACGGCATCAAGCACTGCKCCATGAACGTCCTGTACAGCCTCCAGCACATCGGGTTCACCATCCCGCCGCAGGCCGACGCCGGCTGGATCGGTCCCGTCGGGCCGGGGCCGAGCTATCTTGACGAGGGGTCCGGGGGCCCGGAGAGCGATTTCACCAACCGCAACACCACCTTCATGACCTGGAACATGCTGCACCTGGCCCGGATGCTCAAGGACGCCGGCGGCATCCCCGCTTACGGCAACCTCCCCGACACCTGGAAGGCCGGCACCCGGTTCGACTTTGAAAATCCGGAATACCGCTAACCCCGCACTTAACTCCACCCGGCGGGCCTGGCACCGGAAGCTAGGCCGGCAGTGCCGGCGTACCGGTGACGGAATACGCACACACCAAAGGACGTTCCTTTCAATATGACTATCACAAGCCCTCTGTTGTCGCGCCCGGCCGCTGTTGAGGCCGGCGGGGCCGACGCCGGCGTCGCCGCCCACTACGGTGAACCGCTGCGGGAGCAGCGGGCGCTGGCCGCCGGCAGCGCCGTCGTCGATCTCTCACACCGCGGCGTGGTGACCGTCACCGGACCGGACCGGCTCAGCTGGCTCAACACCCTGTCCTCGCAGCAGCTCACCGGCCTGGCCCCGGGCCAGTCCACCGAACTGCTGCTGCTCAGCGTCCAGGGCCGGATCGAATTTGACGCCCGGGTGGTGGACGACGGCGCCACCACCTGGCTGCTCGTCGAAGGAGCCGAGGCGGCACCGCTCGCCGAGTGGCTCACCAAGATGAAGTTCATGCTCCGCGTCGAGGTCGCCGACGTCTCGGCGGACTGGGCCGTACTCGGGTCCACCCGCCGGATCGAAGAGTGGGCGCAGCTCCTGGTCTGGGAAGACCCATGGCCGCACGTGGGCGCCGGCGGCTACTCCTACGCGGTGGTGGGTGAGGACGCCCATCCCGGCCTGGAACGGCCGTGGTTCGAGTACCTCGTCCCCGCGGCTGACCTGGCCGCCACGGTCGGGGACCGGCCCCTCGCCGGCACCCTTGCAGCCGAGGCGCTCCGGATCGCCGCGTGGCGTCCCCGGCGGGGTGCGGAAACCGACGACAAAACCATTCCGCACGAGCTCGACCTCCTCCGCACGGCCGTGCACCTGTCCAAGGGCTGCTACAAGGGCCAGGAGACAGTCGCCCGCGTCCACAACCTGGGCCACCCGCCGCGGCGGCTCGTGTTCCTCCAGCTCGACGGCTCCCAACACACCCTGCCCGCCGTCGGCAGCGAAGTCCGCGCCGGCGACCGCAAGGTGGGCGCCGTGACCTCTGTGGCGCAGCACTACGAAATGGGCCCGGTGGCCCTTGCCGTCATCAAACGCTCCGTCGCCGCGGACGAGGTCCTGACCGTCGTGGACGGCGACGAGCCCTACGCCGCGGCCCAGGAACTCATTGTGGCGCCCGACGCCGGCCAGGTCGTGGGCCGTCAGACCGGCTTCCTGCGGGGGACCCGATGAGCGCCGAGTCTCCGCTGAACGGGTCAGCACAGGACGGGTCGGTGCAGAACGAGTCCGCGCCTGACGACGAGACGCTGGCGCTCGCCCACACGCTGTTCGATGCGGCCCGCGAAGGCAACTCCGAACTGCTGGGCACCTACCTGGCGGCCGGCGCCCCGGCCACGCTGACCAATGCCTCCGGTGACTMGCTGGTCATGCTGGCGGCCTACCACGGCCACGCCGGCACGGTCCGGCTGATCCTGGAGCACGGCGGCGACGCCAACACGCCCAATGACCGCGGCCAGACGCCGCTGGCCGGCGCCGTCTTCAAGGGCTACACCGACGTCGCCCGCGAGCTGCTGGACGCCGGGGCCGACCCCGACGCCGGCACCCCCTCCGCGCGGGCCGCCGCGCAGATGTTTGCCCGGACCGACATCCTGGCCCTCCTCGGCTGACGAAGGCCCGGCGGGCAGCCCTCCAGGCCGGCCCGCCGGGGACAACGCCAGGTTCGGGGCGGGGCGGGGTGCGGGGCGGGGCTGGTGCCCGGGCAAGGGACGATTGCACCCGATTATTCCACGTKGAATAATCGTTGCGGAGTACAAGCACTGCAGAACGAAGAGGACACCGCACCATGGCCCGGGGAACCGCATTGACACCGTTGGGTCTCGCCGCGCTCTCCCTGCTCGTGGAAGAGCCGATGCATCCCTACGAGATGTACCAGCTCCTGATCGCCCGGCACGAGKACCGGCTGGTCAAGGTCCGGCCCGGAACCCTCTATCACGCGGTCGGGCGGCTGGAGGAGCAGGGCCTCGTCGCTGYCACGGGAACGGACCGGGAAGGCAACCGCCCGGAACGCACCACGTACACCATCTCGGCCGCCGGCCGCGAAGCGTTCACGACGCGCATTCGGGACATGCTCGCCACCCCGGTCAACGAATACCCGTCCTTCCCGCTGGCCATTTCTGAGGCCTACAACCTGCCGGCCGACGTCGTCGCCGGACTCCTGGACCAGCGGCTCACGGCACTGCAGGAGCAGCTTGAGTACCTGGATTCCGGCGAAGAGTTGCTTCGGACGAAGGGCGTAGAGCGCAAGTACTGGGTCKATATCCAGTACCAGCAGAGCATGCTGCAGGCCGAAATCGCCTGGATCCGCGGCGTCCAGGACCAGCTCCGCTCCGGCGAACTGCCGTGGTGAGGCCCGTGCCGTACATCACGCCGGACCCCGGCCGCCCCCATCCTTGCCCATCCAGCATTCACACCAGCCCCTAAGGAACCCCATGGAAAACGTAGCCCGGMCATGGMCGGCACTCTGGTCCCTGGTGATCGGCTTCTTCATGATCCTGATCGACACCACCATCGTCTCGGTGGCCAACCCGAGCATCATGGCGGGCCTGAACACTGACATCAACTCAGTCATTTGGGTCACCAGCGGCTATCTGCTCGCCTACGCCGTGCCCCTGCTCATCACGGGCCGGCTTGGCGACCGCTTCGGACCGAAAAAGCTCTACCTCTCCGGACTCGTCGTCTTCACCCTGGCATCGCTGTGGTGCGGCCTCTCCGGGGATGTCCAGACCMTCATTGCAGCCCGAGTGGTCCAGGGCMTCGGCGCGGCCATGATGACGCCGCAGACCATGGCCGTCATCACCCGGATCTTCCCGCCGGACCGCCGCGGAGCGGCCATGGGCATCTGGGGTGCCACGGCAGGCGTCGCCACCCTGGTCGGCCCGATCCTCGGGGGCGTCCTGGTGGACGGCCTCGGCTGGGAGTGGATCTTCTTCATCAATGTCCCGGTCGGGATTGCCGGCTTCATCCTTGCCATGCGCTTCGTCCCCACGCTGAGCACCCATCCGCACAAGTTCGACATTCCCGGCGTGCTGCTGAGTGCCCTCGGACTATTTC
>NZ_JBFTHK010000216.1:0-6295 GCF_056394205.1 Arthrobacter sp. 10T413_2
GGATGATGTTGGACGGGCGGATGGACAGGGGCAGGTCAAGGTAGGAGCCGTTCTTGAGGAAGTTCGTGGAGAAGCCCGCGTACGGGCCGAACAGCAGGGAGCGCTTGCCGTTGACGTAGCGCGTGTCCAGGTGCGGTACGGACATGGGCGGGGCGCCGACGGATGCCTGTCCGTAGACCTTCGCGCTGTGCTGGGCCGCGATGGTCTCGTCGGTGCAGCGGAAGAACTGTCCGGAGACCGGGAAGCCGCCGAAACCCTTGCTTTCGGGGATTCCGGAGGCCTGCAGMAGGTGGAGGGCGCCGCCGCCCGCGCCGACAAACACKAACTTCGCGTGGATCGAGCCGTGCTCGCCGCTGCGGGGGTGCTTCAGCGAGAGGTCCCAGCCGCCGTCGGACGCGCGCTTGATGTCGCTGACGTTGTGGCCGTAGTTGATCTCGACGCCATTGTTGCCGAGGTAGGTGGTCAGCTCCCGGGTCAGGGCGCCGAAGTCGACGTCGGTGCCCTCGGCGGCGCGGGTTGCCGCGACGCGCTGCTTGGGGTCGCGGCCCTTGACGATCAGCGGGGCCCACTTGGCGATCTGGGCCTGGTCCTCGGAGTACTCCATGGAACGGAACAGCGGGTTCGGCTTGAGCGCCTCATAGCGGGTGCGGAGGAACTTGGAGTGGTCCTCGCCGATCACGAAGCTCATGTGCGGGACGGTGTTGATGAAGCCCTTGGGGGAGCCGATCAGGGAATTCGAGACGAGGTGGGACCAGAACTGGCGGGACAGCTGGAACTGCTCGTTGATGTTCAGGGCCTTGCCGGGGTCCACCGAGCCGTCTTTGGCTGCGGGGGAGTAATTAAGTTCACACAGGGCGGCGTGCCCGGTGCCGGCGTTGTTCCAGGGGCCGGAGCTTTCCAGTCCGGGCTCGTCGAGCCGTTCGAACAGCGAGATGGTCCAGTTCGGCTCAAGCTGCTTGATGAAAGCGCCGAGCGTGGCGCTCATGATGCCGCCGCCAATCAGGACGACGTCGGCATGTTGGGTCTTGGAAATGAAAGTCACAATCAGTCTCCGATAGCAGCGGCTCTGGCTGTMACAGAATATCCCCGCACGGCCCACTAACTGAAATTGGGCCCGGGCGTCAAGGTTTTAGCTCGACCTTTGTGAAAACTTCGTTCAACACCGGGGACGCCGGGTACTTCAGGACCCGGTCGGACAAGGCCAGGGCCGAGATCGGGAAGGCAATGGGAACCGCGGGCACCGTGGCCGCGATCTGCGCATTGATGGTCTGGTACTCCGCCGTGCGGTCCTTGCCGTCCGGTAATCCGCGGGCCCGGGCGATCTTGGAGAAGACCTGGGGATCCTGGTAGCCGAATTCGCCGGTGTCCTCGCCGAACAGCGGACCAACGAAGTTGTCGGGGTCGGAGTATGAGCCGTTCCAGCCGAGCAGGTGCAGGGCGTGGTCGCCGGGCGAGGTGACCTTCTGCAGGTAGCCGTCGGTCCAGTCCACGGGCACGGGTTTGATGTTGAGCCCGACGGCGGTCAGTTGCCGGCTGATCTCGGCGTACACCTTTTCCGGCGTTGGCAGGTAAGGCCGGGTGACGTTGAGCGGGTAGTAGAACTTCAGTTCCTCGCCTTTGTAGCMGGCCTCGGCCAGCAGTTCCTTGGCTTTGTCCGGGTTGTAGCCGAGCGACGGGGCGTTGTTGTTGAAGCCGCTGAGCTTGGGCGGAACGAACTGGGATGCCTGCGCGGTGTTGTCGATGAAGAATCGTCGGATMAGGGTGTCCTTGTCCAGCGCCATTTCAATCGCCTGGCGAACCTTGAGGTTCTGCAGGATMGGAACTTGCTGGTTCATGCCCAGGTACATGACGGAGAAGGGGTCCCGCTGGACGATCTGTTTGCCGCTCTTGACCAGCTGGTCGAAGTTCCCCACGGTGACGGCGTCGTAGGCGTCGATCTTGCCGTCGAGGAGGGCCTGCATCCGGGTCTGCGGGTTGTCGTAGGTCACGAACTTGATGGTCCCGATCTGACCCTTGTCCCCCCAGTAGTTTTTGTTGCTGGTCAGGGTGACGCTGCCGGTGTCCCAGGAGCCAAAGGAGTAGGGGCCGGTGCCCACCGGGTGGAGGCCGTAGGGGGACACGGGCTGGCCGCCGCGGCTCTGGTCCAGGACGTCCGCGTGTCCAGCGGCGAGGGCCTGCGGGGAGGACATCGCGAAGGCCGGGAGGGTGAGGGCCTGGAGAAATCCGGTGAAGGGCTGGGTGAGGTCGATCCGTACGTTGTCCGGCGCCACGGCGGTGCAGCTCTTGTAGATGGACAGCGGCGCCTGGTCGGCGTGGGCCTTGAAAACGCCCTTGAACGTGGTGCCAGTGGCCTGCTGGCGGAGGGCCGCGGGGAAGTTGAACCAGCGGTTGAAGTTGGTGCAGACGGCGGCGGCATTGAAAGGCGTCCCGTCCTGGAAGGTGACTTTCTCGCGCAGCTTGAACGTGTACGCGCGGCCGTCATCGCTCTGGGACCACTCGGTGGCCAGCAGCGGCGTGGGCTCACCGGTGGTCTGGTCCACGCCGACCAGGCCTTCGAGAACCTGCCGGGTGACGCGGTAGGACTCGACGTCGGAGACCAGGGCGGGATCGAGCCCCAGCGGATCGGAGCCGGTGCCGAAGGTGAAGAGCGCGGTAGGGGCGGCGCCGGAGGCAGCCGAGGAGGTTGCGGAGCCGGGTGCCGGGAGGGCGCCGGTGCAGGAGGCAAGCGGCAGCACAAGGAGAACGGCCCCGATGCTGGCGGCAATACGCCGCGCTATCCTGCTGGGCACTCTACTGCTGGGCACTGAAGGAATCACCTMTGGGAACTGGATGGTCCGCCGGCTGCGGAACAGCCCCAGTCTAGTTGACGGCGGAGTCCGGGATCTTTTGCGGCGCACCGTCACGGGCCGCRTGCGCCCGCAAAAGCGATGGCCCGCACCATGAGGTGCGGACCATCGCTTCTCCTAGTGGTCCAGGGAGTCAGGCTGGTACCGGGGCAGGAGTGCTTGGATGCTGCTTACTTAGGMATGAGGACAGAGTCGACCATGTAGACAGTGGCGTTGGCAGTCTGGACGCCGCCGCAAACAACGTTGGCGCCGTCGACCTTCAGGGCATCCTTGGTGCCGGTCACTGTGACGGAACCGCCCTCAACGGTCTTGTGGGTGCCGACAATCTGGTCCGGGGTGATCTTGCCGGGAACGACGTGGTAGGTCAGGATCTTGCTGAGCGTGGCGTCGTCCGTCTTGAGTGCTTCGATCGTGGCCGGGTCGATCTTCTTGAAGGCGTCATCGGTCGGGGCGAAGACGGTGAACTCGCTGCCGTTCAGGGTGTCCACCAGGTTCACCTTGGGGTTGAGCTTGCCGGAAACGGCAGCGGTCAAGGTGGTGAGGACCGGGTTGTTGGACGCGGCGGTGGCTACCGGGTCAAGGGCCATTCCCGAGACGGAGCCGGCACCGCTGGGGACCTGGGCGGYGTAGGCGGCGCATCCKGGACCGACGAGGTTGGCGGCCGGATCCATCGCTGCGGCGGAGGTGCTCATGGACGGGGACGGCGCCATGCTGGCTTCCGACGGTGCGGAGGAGGCAGGAGCTGCGCCGGAGCTGGATCCGCCGCAGGCAGTGAGGCTGAGCATGGCGGCGGCTGCGATACCTGCTACGGCGAACGTGGTGCGCTTGATGGTCTGCATTTCGGTTTCTCCTTTGTTGTGCCGATGGTTGCCGGCGGCGAACTTTGCCGCTGCGGCCCTTTCTCGACTGTTGGGCACCGACCCTTGGTTGGTGTCTCAATGGGTATTCGGCTGCTCGGAGGACTCGGATGGGTGAGGGCTTGAAATTCTTTTTCTACCTCGGGGAATCCCCGGAAAATCGGCTGGAAACCACGAGAACCCCGGTCCGAAGACCGGGGTTCTCTCTGTGTGCGCAAGGGGGGACTTGAACMCCCACGCCCGAAGGCACAGGAACCTAAATCCTGCGTGTCTGCCAATTTCACCACTCGCGCGCGGCGCCGTCGTCGTCCGGGGGAAGAACCCCGGCGGCGGACGCCAGGCTCCATTGTACCTATTCGGCGTCGAGCTTCAGGTCCCGGCGGAGTTTCGCGACATGCCCGGTGGCCCGGACGTTGTACTGCGCGATCGTCACGGTGCCGTCGGGATCGACAACGATTGTGGAGCGGATGAGGCCCTGGTAGGTCTTGCCGTAGTTCTTCTTCTCGCCCCAGGCCGCATAGGCCTCGGCTACGGCGTGGTCTTCGTCGGAGAGAAGCGGGAACGTGAGCCCTTCGGCGGCGGCGAATTTGGCGAGCTTTCCGACCGGGTCGGGGGAGATGCCCACCACGTCATAGCCTGCCTGCTGCAGTGAGGCGAGGGAATCCCTGAAGTCGCAGGCCTGTTTGGTGCATCCCGGGGTGGAGGCCGCCGGGTAGAAGTAGATGACGGCATTCCGGCCCCGGAAGTCGCCGAGGCTGACTTCCTGTCCTTCGGCGTTCTTGAGGGTKAAGTCCGGTGCTGCAGCACCGGGGATGAGTCGTTCAGGCACGGGTGTCTCCTTGGCGAAGTGCGGGGTTAAGTGGCGTGATTATCCAGCGTAGTGAGCGGAATGGCCCCCGACGAATCCGCTGCTCGCTATACTCTTGGGTATGCCTGATATGGATCGCTGGCCCACGGGCCGCCTATTGTCCACGGCAGCACGTCTCGTAGAACACTCCTGGAACGAAAAATTGGGGGCCATTGGCCTGACCCATGCCGGGGTGATCGCCATGGAGGTGCTCTCGGCGAACGGGCCGATGACGCAAGCCCAACTAGCCCAGCTGGTGCGGGTTCAGGCCCAGACCATGGGCAAGACGCTGAGCCGGTTGGAAGCGCACGGCCACATTTCGCGGCAGCGCAGCGCCTCGGACCGGCGCAGCCAGGTGGTGTCGCTGACAGACCAAGGCCGCGAGGCCGTTACCGCCGCCGCGGACATGGAGCGCTCAGTGCTCGCCGCGACGCCGATTGACCCGGACGTGTTGCGCCAAGAGCTTCAATCTGTGGTGCGGGTGCTGGCCACGAAGTCCACGTCTGCCGAGGTMAAGGCCATTGTCACTGCCGCGGATCCGGCCGTCGCCGCGGAGCCTGGTCTAGCGGCGAATGTCACCCCGCTGAACTAGCCACCCCGCACGGAAGACGAAGATGAGCAGGACGGCGGGAGACGTCCCGCCGTCCTGCTCAGTCCTATCCCCAGGCCCTTAGCGGCGCCCGGTCACCAGATTGTGTGCGGGTGGTGCTTGTTGTCGTGGTGCTTGTTGTCGTTGTTGTTGTGCCGGTTTCCGTTATGGTCCCAGAAACCGTCCTTGTCATGCCGGCAACCGTCGTGGCCGGTCCACGAGCCGTTGTGGTCGTTGTCGTCACGCCAATTGCCGTTGTCGTCACGCCAGCCCCACCCGTCGCCGTTGTCATGCCACCGGTCCTCACCGTCCCACCAGCCGTTATGGGTATCGTGCCGGTGGTCGTCCCGCATCTGGTGCCGGTGTTCGAACGTGGATTGATTCCACGAGATGTTGGACGTGGTCACGGCAGCGCTAGCGGGCAGGGCGCTGGCGCCCAAACCCAATGCCGCCGTGACAGCAGTTGTTCCGATGATGCGAATAGCCTTGTTCATTACCTTGTTCCTTAGAGGGGGTCGACGCCCCATTCCTTCAGCCGATGGACGGCAGATTCAGGGCCGGCCTGGCGTCGGCAGGAACCCGCGTCTCTGGACACGATCCCAGACAGCGAATCGGGGAGTCGACATGATAAACAGTGGAGTTTTCCGCCCGGGAACTTGGCCGGGGGGTCGTCGGTCCGGGTCTGCGGGACCGGTGTCGTTCCGGGACCGTTGCCCGGAGCACCTTTCAAGTCAACGCGCGGTCGCGGGCTCTCGACAGGGACTAAAGTCCCTGCTTCCCATGCTGTTCGGGGGATGTCCGGACAGGGGCGCGGGAGGATGATGGTGCCAACCAGAGAGCCTCAACCGGGTCGGAGGAAATGGCATGGCTACCAGCAGTCCGTTCGTGGTCGTCGTAGGCGTCGACGGCTCTACAGAGTCCCAAGCAGCCCTCGATTGGGGCATCCAGGAGGCAAAGCTCAGGAACGGACAGGTGATTGTCCTGGCTTCGTGGCACTACCCCTACGTCACGGATGCCGCGGGCCAGGCCTGGGACTACGCCGGCTTCGAGCGCGACGCCCAGACAATCCTCAACGACGAACTTKAGCGCGTGGCCGATCAGGGGGTTCCGGTCACCGGGCGTCTTGTCGAGGGCAATGCGGCGGCCGCCCTTGTGG
>NZ_JBFTHK010000217.1:0-6091 GCF_056394205.1 Arthrobacter sp. 10T413_2
CCACCACCACCATGGCGAACGCCTCTTCCACGTGGGCCGTCTCGACGTCGCCACCGAAGGGCTGCTGCTCCTGACGAACGACGGCGAGCTCGCCAACCGTCTGACGCATCCCTCTTACGAAGTCCCCAAGACCTACCTCGTGCAGGTCCGCGGTCCGTTYCCGCAGGGCATTGGCGCCGAACTCAAAGCAGGCGTCGAGCTCGAAKACGGCATCKCCTCGGTGGATTCCTTCAAGCTCGTGGATTCGACTCCGGGCCACGTGCTGATTGAGGTCGTGCTGCACTCGGGCAAAAACCGGATCGTCCGGCGCATGTTCGACGCTGTCGGCTTCCCCGTGCTGCGCCTGGTCCGCGTCAAGGTTGGCCCCATCGGGCTGGGCAACCAGCGCCAGGGCAGCATTCGCAACCTCGGCAAGCAGGAAGTCGGCCACCTACTGGCATCTGTGGGGCTGTAGGCATGTCCGCCTTTCGCATGCACGGCCGCGGACACCTCAACGGTCCGGTGGTCGTTGTGGGCGCCGGGCTCCTGGGCACCAGCATCGGGCTGGGGCTGCGGGGGCGCGGCGTTGCCGTGTTCCTCTCGGATCCCTCGCCCACCAACCAGGCCGTCGCCGTCGACATCGGCGCCGGGCTGCCGTTGGCGCGCCTTGACGGGGAACAGCCGGAGCTCGTCGTTGTGGCTGCGCCGCCGGACGTCACGGCCGACGTCGTGGCCAAAGCGCTGCAGGACTACCCGGACGCCGTCGTGGTGGACATCGCGAGCGTGAAGGCAGGCATCCTGGCCGACCTCCGCGGCCGCGGTGCCGACCTGGGCCGCTACGTGGGTACCCACCCGATGGCCGGCCGAGAGAAATCGGGCCCCGTCGCAGCCCGCGGCGAGCTGTTCACATCCATGCCGTGGGTCGTGTGCCCGKCGGAAKAAACGCTGCCGGAGTCCCTGCAGGTGGCGCGTGCGCTGGCCGTCGACCTTGGTGCCGTCGTGTCTGAATTCGCCGCCGCCGAACATGACGAAGCCGTGGCGCTGGTTTCSCACCTGCCGCAGGTGATGTCCTCGCTCGTGGCCAGCCGCCTGCAGGGCACCCCCCTGCACGCGCTGTCCCTGGCCGGAAACGGCCTGCGGGACGTCACCCGGATCGCCGCGAGCGATCCCACGCTCTGGGTCCAGATCCTGGGTGCGAACGCGGACAAGGTGGTTGCGATCCTGCACGGGGTCCGCGAGGACCTCAACCGGCTGATCGCCACGCTGGAGGCCCCGGCTGCCCCCGGCGCCCGGCTGGACCTTGCCCAGCTGATCAGCGAAGGCAACGCCGGCMAGTCCCGGATTCCGGGCAAGCACGGYGGACCCCCGCAGGCCTACTCGTGGCTGACGGTCCTGGTCGACGACACGCCGGGTCAGATCGCGAAGCTCCTGACGGAGATCGGCGAGATCGGCGTCAACGTCGAGGACCTGCGTCTCGACCACTCCTCGGGACAAAACGTGGGCATGGTGGAAATTTCCGTCCTGCCGAACAAGCACGACCTCCTGATAGAAGCACTTAACGACCGTGGATGGCGGGTACTCCAGTAATGACCCAGGAACTCATCGAGACAGTGGCCGTGGTGCGCCCCGGAAAAAGCCTTGTGGTCGCCATCGACGGCCCCTCCGGCTCCGGTAAGTCCAGCGTCAGCAAAGAGGTGGCGCGCCGGCTCAAGCTGGCCTACCTCGACACCGGTGCGATGTACCGTGCCCTGACATGGTTCTGCCTGCAGAACGGCACGGACCTGGAAGACCGCGCCGCGGTGGAGGCCGCGTCCAAGGCCCTGCCGCTGGAAGTCAGCACGAGCCCGCAGGAAGAATTTGTCCGCGTCGGCGGTGACGACGTGACGCTCGCCATCCGTGAGCCCGCCATTTCCGCCGCTGTCAGCGCCGTCGCCACCACCCTGCGCGCGCGCACGGAACTGATCCGCCGGCAGCGCGAACTGATCGAAAAGCACCACCGCCGCATGGTGGTGGAGGGTCGGGACATCACCACCGTCGTCGCGCCCGGGGCCGAGGTGCGGATGCTGCTCACCGCCAGCGAAGAAGCGCGGCTGCGCCGGCGCGGCATCCAGCTGGGCGGGAGCCAGAATGCCGAGCAGCTGGCGGCCCAGGTCACCCGCCGCGACGCCAAGGATTCCACCGTGGTGAACTTCACCACGGCCGCCGACGGCGTAGTCACCCTGGATTCCTCGGACCTGGACTTTGACGAGACGGTTCAGGCCGCCCTCGATATCGTGGACACCGTCATCAACCACCCGGCTGTCAAGCCAAGCGGCGTCCAGCCAAATAGCGTCCAGCACAGGGCCGCCCACGGTGACTGACGGGCGCACCGGAACGCCGGCGACTCTGCAGGCCTCCCTGCCCGGCCGCTGGACGACGGCGTGGAGCCGGCCCGTGGGCTGGCTCCTGGACCACGTCGTCTACCGCACCTCGGTGACCGGCCGGTCCAACGTCCCGGCCACCGGCCCGGTGATTTTCGCCGGCAACCACATCAGCTTCCTCGACGGGCCCGTCATGTTCGGCGCCTCGCCCCGGGCCATGCACATCCTTGTCAAGCAGGAAATGTTCACCKGGTTCCTCGGCCGGGTGCTCACGGCATCGGGCCAGCTTCCCGTCGACCKCCGCGGCKGCCGTGCGGCGCTGACCGCGGCCCGGAGCCTGCTCGACGCCGGACGGTGCGTCGGGATTCTGCCCGAAGGCACCCGGGGGAGCGGTGCAGCGGCCGCGATCAACAACGGCGTCGCCTGGCTGGCGCTCAACTCCGGCGCCACCGTTGTGCCCGTGTCCATCCTGGGCACAAGGATTGGCGGCKAAGACCTGGACAGTGTTCCCGCACCCCGCCGCCGGCTGCACGTCAGCTTCGGCGGGGCCATCAACGTCAGCCGCAGGCCCGGTGAGACCGGGCGTGTTTCAATGGACAGGGCGGGAACCGAAATCCGGGCCGCGCTGGCCCGTCATGTCCAGGACTCGATCCAAAGAACCGGGCAGACCTTGCCCCACGCGGAATCCCCGCACCAACGTCATGAAGCAGTAGCCGGGACGCCGGCAGATCACCACCTAAGGAAAGTGCAATGAGCGATACGACTCAAACCTCCGGCAATTTTGGCGCCGGCGAAGACGAATACACGCCMACCGGCACCGACCAGGTGGCTGAGCACCTCGCCGCCCTGGACGACGATGAGGCGGAGCTCCGCGCCGCCTCCCTGCGGGCCGGCCTGGACGACTACGAGCTGGACGAGGACGATGCCGCCCTGCTGAGCGGCCACTTCGACGACGAGGACTTTGACGGTCCGGTCAAGCTCGATCCTGTCCTGGCCATCATCGGCCGGCCCAACGTCGGCAAGTCCACCCTGGTCAACAGGATCCTGGGCCGCCGTKAGGYGGTCGTCGAGGACACCCCCGGCGTCACCCGCGACCGCGTCATGTACTCGGCGCACTGGAACGGCCGCAACTTCACCGTGGTGGACACCGGCGGATGGGAACACGACGCCCGCGGCATCCACGCCCGCGTGGCAGAGCAGGCCGAGATGGCCGTGGAACTCGCGGACGCCGTCCTGTTCGTCGTCGACTCGGCCGTGGGCGCAACCGCCACCGACGAAGGCGTCATGAAGATGCTGCGCAAGTCGAAGAAGCCGGTCATCATGGTGGCCAACAAGGTCGACGACTTCGCGCAGGAAGCCGACTCCGCAGCCCTCTGGGGCCTGGGCTTCGGCGAACCGTACCCCGTCTCGGCCCTGCACGGCCGCGGCGTGGCCGACCTCCTGGACCACGTCATGGACACCCTCCCGGAGTTCTCCACGATCGAAGGCCTCGAGCGCTCCGGCGGACCCCGCCGCGTCGCCCTCATCGGCCGCCCGAACGTCGGCAAGTCTTCCCTGCTGAACAAGCTCGCCGGTTCCGAGCGTGTGGTGGTGGACAACACCGCCGGCACCACCCGCGACCCGGTCGATGAGTTCATCGAACTCGGCGGACGCACGTGGCGCTTCGTGGATACCGCCGGCATCCGGCGGCKCCAGCACATGGCCCAGGGTGCCGACTTCTACGCCTCCCTGCGGACGCAGAGCGCGCTCGAAAAGGCCGAGGTCGCCGTCGTGCTCCTGGCCGTGGATGAAGTGCTCAGCGAGCAGGATGTGCGCATCCTGCAGCTCGCCATCGAATCCGGCCGCGCCCTGGTGCTCGCCTTCAACAAGTGGGACCTCCTCGACGACGAGCGCCGCCGGTACCTCGAACGCGAAATCGACCAGGACCTCGCGCACGTGGCCTGGGCCCCGCGAGTCAACATCTCCGCCAAGACCGGCTGGCACAAGGACCGGCTGGTCCCGGCCCTGGACACCGCCCTGGAAAGCTGGGACAAGCGCATCCCGACCGGTCGCCTTAACGCGTTCCTCGGCGAACTCGTGGCAGCACACCCGCACCCGGTTCGCGGCGGCAAGCAGCCCCGCATCCTGTTCGGCACGCAGGCTTCCAGCCGGCCGCCGAAGTTCGTGCTCTTCACCACCGGATTCCTGGATCCCGGATACCGCCGCTTCATCACCCGACGGCTCCGCGAGACCTTCGGTTTCGAGGGCACGCCGATCGAAGTCAACATGCGTGTGCGCGAAAAGCGTGGCAAGAAACGTTAATTCCGACACACCTTGCCGTGACAGCGCGAAATTGTCACGGGCACCCTCCAGGATCGTGTAAGCTTTTGGAGGTGGTTCGGCCGGACTGCTTGGAAGAAATCCTGGAGAGAATCCAGGAGGAATTCCCGGCGGAGAACGGTGGAACCAGCGGGCTGTAGCGCAGCTTGGTAGCGCACTTGACTGGGGGTCAAGGGGTCGCAGGTTCAAATCCTGTCAGCCCGACCAACAGAAAGAACCCCGCCATTCCTGACAAAGGAATGGCGGGGTTTTCTGTTTCCCGGATTAGTTCCGTGTCCAGCCCGTGTCCAGCCCGTATTCAGGCAAGTTTTCCCCAAGGTGAGGCTCGGTAACCTGCACTCAGCATCGCAGGAACAGCGCCATCGGGGCGGCGGTCAGGCCGCATCCCGGGCCGCCKGCAACTGCAGACGAAGAATCGGGTCTTTCACCCGACATGAATACCTCGGCTGGGCGGGTAGACGAATGAACACACTGTTGCGGGCCGGAGCGATGGCCGTGCTGAATCTCTTGGTTGTGGGACTGGCCGTCGGCGCGAGTCCGGCGTCCGCGGCTACCTGCCAGCCGGGGACTCCGCCGCCCACCAACGCGTATCCGGGCACGATCGTGACGGCGGCCAATTTTGAATCGGGCAGCATCACCGCTGAGKGGTTCGACGCGCCCGTCACGGGCGGGACCGGCACGGCAAGTGTCTCTTCTGCCCAGCAACACTCTGGACGCTGCTCGGTGTACCTGCACGTGACCACCGGTGCGACCTCCCTGGCCAATTTCTCGGCGCCGCTGCCGTCCGGCAKCGACGAGGTCTACACGGACGGGTGGTTCAACATCACCCGGGCCRGCCTGGCGGGCAACGATGTCCCCTACTTCCGGTTCTTCAATGGCAGCACCAGGATGTTGGATGTGTTCCGCAGCAACGACAACGGAGCCTTGGTCCTTCGGGTGACGTCCCCCACCCAGGCCGGGGTGTTCTCCTACCAGACGCTGGCGCCTACCGTGCCGCTGGGTACGTGGCATCATCTGGTGGTGCATGTCGTGGCCAACGGGGCGTCCTCCACCGCTGAGGTGTGGTTCGACGGGCAGCTCCTCTATGCCAGCCAGGTCGCCACGGCCTTCAATGCGGTCACCCGGGTGCAGTTGGGGGCCGAGCACCTGCAGCAGTCCGGCGACAGCTACATMGACGATGTGGTGATCAAGGCCGGCAAAGCCGGGGCGAGTGCCTCGCAGCGTCCCGGGACGTTCGCTCCGGTCTCTCCCACCCGGGTCCTTGATACCCGGAACAGCTCACCGATCGGCGCGAATTCCGCGGTGTCGTTCCAGGTCGCGGGGGTCAACGGGATCCCGGCGAAGGTCTCGGCGGTGGTGTTCAACCTGACGGTGACCCAGGCGCGGTCCCTCGGGTTCATCACGGCCTACGCCTCCGGCGCGGCCCGTCCCAA
>NZ_JBFTHK010000218.1:0-6007 GCF_056394205.1 Arthrobacter sp. 10T413_2
CGAATTTCCTTTGCCAGAAGTAAGTCCCGAAGCATCCTCATACGTCATCTGCGACATTGACTGCGGCTCCGACGCCTTGCGGCTATGGTGGGATCCMGCCGTATCGGTCCAGGAGCTGCCCTTCGGCAATGCTTTTCAGCACGCGGCATGGACCAAAGAAGATAGCCAAATTGTCGACAGCCTCAGGGCGACTGGTGACTGGCCTGAGACTGTTGCAAAGGCAATAAGGGCCGCACCAGAACTCAACCGTAAGCTGGCAAATGTGGCCGCAACCCTCCGAGTGTCCCCGCGCAYCCTGCAACGCAAKCTCGAACTTACGGGTAACGACTTTGCTCAGCTACGCGACAGGGCATTGAGTGACCTGGCCGCCGATCTGCTGTCGAATACGGATCTTTCTGTAGCTCGGATATCACGCAAGCTGGGCTACGCAGAGCCGGCTAGCTTCACCATCGCCTTTAAACGGTGGAAGGGCGTGCCGCCCACGGCCTACCGGGAAGCTTCCCAGTACAAAAGCAAAGCCAGGTCCGGGGCCTAGGCCTGCCCGCCTCCGGCCGCTCACAGGYCCAGCCGGTGTTGGCCCAGTTTCAGCATTGGTGTCGCTTGTGCTGTCTCGTCCTCCGTCGCTCGGCTCGATGAAGACACGTAACGTTCCTGGACCAGCGGACAAACGGACGAGCCGATAAGCCTGGGTGCCGTGCTCGGTGTACCGAGTTGTGCATCACCCTCCGTCAGAGTAGAGCAGTTCGCCAACCAAGATCTGCGTCCTTCAACTATCCGCGCAGGATGTGGACGCTGAAATATCGGCACTCGGAACCAGATAGGGCCCTTAACGGCCACACTTTCGACGCGGATGAATGAGGCTGTTTCCACTCGAAGCATCGGAACGCGGTCGCTAGTCATTCCCAACAGGTCCCTTAACCACCCGAAAGTGGTTTGGCGCACTTTCCTATCTAGTTGACGTCCCTTACTGTGTGGATCCGACGCCCCCTACCCGTAGTTTTAACGCAGGACGGGGTCGGCAGAGAAGCCGACGTACTGAAGGAGATCGAATGAACTTCCCCAGCGTCCAGGGCTTGGTCACCGATTCACGCTGCCGGTGATGGTGGGCAGCCGTAGAACAAAACGATGTTCGCCGGCCGCCCCAAACGGTCATCAAGTGCGAGGACATTGCTCATGAAGCTGGGTGATCTTCACTCAGCTGCGAGCGGATCGTAAACCAACAACTCCGTGAGTAGCGCACGGCACTACCCAGGCTCGGATCCCATGGTACGTGCGCCACTCACGGTCAAGATTGACCCAGCGCCTKCTGGGTCCAAAAATAAAGGCAGTCAAAGATGACTCAATCGACATTGGCCGGGCCTCGACCCGGCCGAATCACAACGCTCGTTGCACTACTTMTGCTTAGCGGAGTAGCGCTTGACATCCAAGGCACAATCCTTTCGCCTTTGATCGGACTAATCGCTACAGAATCAGGCCTGTCGGKACCGCAGATCGGTTGGGTTCTAAACGCAATGCTGGTCGGCAGTGCCGTGTCCGTCGGTCTCACCTCCCGTATGGGCGACATTTTCGGGCATCGCAAGGTCCTGATTGCACTCATTGTCCTGGCTATGGCGGGATGTGCGCTGGCCGGGGGCGTCAATGGCTTCTGGCCTCTGGTGATTGGGCGATTCCTTATGGGCCTCGCTGTTGCCATCCCCCTGTGCTGGGGGCTGCTGCGTCCGCGGGCGACAGCACGTCAGGTCCAGCGCATCTCGATAGCACTTTCGACGGTGATGGCGATCTTCAGTCCGTTGGCGCTCGTTATTGGCGGCTTCATTGTTGGACTGGGACTGCCCTGGGAGAGCGTCTTCTGGGCGAGTTTTGTTCTCTACGTGGTGCTGCTGATCCTTGCGCTGGTCTCGCCGGAGACGCCCGCCGCTGCGCGTGCGCGAGTTCGCTTGGACTGGTTCGGTGCACTGGGGCTGGGCATTTGGGTCACGGCGCTGCTGATCGGAATCAGTGAAGGGCCCGCCCTGGGCTGGACMTCTTCTGTAGTGATCGGGTCGTTTATCGTGTGCGCAGTGACCTTGGCTGTTTGGGTTGTTCAGCAGCGACGCACGGAAGAGCCAATGGTTTCGTTCCGAAATATGGACGTGCGCCAGACCCTCATCGGGTTTTCTGCGATCCTTGCGATATTTATTGTCGGCAATGGCATATTCATCCTGCTGCCGGCGCTGCTGCAAACCCCGACGTCCTCCGGGTTCGGCCACGGCTTGTCTGCCCTGGAGTCATCATACGTTCTGCTCGCGATGCTTCCAGGCGCCGCAGTTGCGTACGCATGGACCCGGTGGGGACTCCAGCGGTTTGGTCCGAAGACCGTTTTGGTCCTTTCAGGGGCCGCCGCAGTCTTGGTCTTTCTTGGACTCGCGTTCGCGCATGATTCGGTGTGGATATCCTATGTCTGGGTTTTCCTGTACGGCGCCACGCTCCTGAGMTGCTGGAACACGGGATTCGCACTTGTCGCGTCGGCGGGCCGTCAAGACAATACCGCCGTGACCTTTGGCCTGCAGAACATCACCCAGTTCGTCGGCATGTCTGTGACCATCGCCATTGTGTTGAACTTGATGGTGCCTGGCGCCGACGGGTTTATTCCAGAGGATACCTTCGTTAGCATCTACGTCGCTTTCGCAGTGATCCTTGTTGCCCTTGTCGTGTTGTGGGCCGTGTTGGCCCCGGCGCGGATGGGCGATCGACACGCAATCGATACAGAGGCAGATCCCACAAAGGTCCATGCTGCTGCCTACTAGAAAGGCCAAGCACTGATCGTGGCCGTGCGGGAGGCGGAATGCGACCTCCCGCACTGCCGCGGCCCTGGGCACTTCGCCGCACTACTACACGGCGATCGCTGGCACCAACGTCGGTTAGTTCACTACCGACGGAACCTTAATTAAAGAATGGAAGAAGAACATGTCACGTTTGGCTGGCAAGGTAGCTGTCATCACTGGAGCCGCTAGCGGGATGGGTCTCGCGGCCCTTCAGCTTTTCACGGCTGAAGGTGCCCGAGTCGTCGCAGCGGACGTTTCCGAAAAGGCGTTGGAACAGGCTGTCCAGGATGTCACGGTCGAGGGACGCGAGGCCGTTGCGCGCGTCCTGGATGTCACATCTTCCGAATCCTGGAAGCGAGTAGTGAGTGAAACGGTCGCTGAATGGGGCACGGTTGACCTCCTCATCAATAATGCCGGCATCCACTCTGACAAAGGCATCCTTGACGCCGAGCTCGACGACTGGAACAGAGTGCTCGCAGTGAACACTACGGGGACTTGGCTGGGCATGAAACACGTGATCCCTGTMATGCAGTCTGCCGGCCACGGATCCATCGTGAACGTATCGTCTATCGGCGGGATCGTCGGCGGCGCGGCAGACGCCGGCGGGGCAGCCTACTCAGCTTCGAAGGGCGCCGTCCGATCGCTGTCGAAGCATGCTGCGCAGTGGTACGCGAAGGACAATATCCGCGTCAATTCCGTACACCCCGGCCCCATCTACACTGGCATGGCCCGGGCGGCAGGATACACCAGGGAGCAGATGAACCAAGGCAATGTGCCACTCCCGCCCTACGTGGGAGATCCCTCGGACATCGCCTACGGAATGCTCTACCTCGCCTCCGACGAAGCGAAGTTCGTCACCGGCGAGGAGCTCGTCATAGACGGCGGATTCATCAGTCACTGATCACACCCATGAGGCCAGGACTGGGCTGAGAGACGCGGGCTTGCATCGGTCCTGGCCTGGCGCCGCTAGGCGATCCACTAAAGCCTGCAGTTGGCTCGTCGCGGTGGAGCGGACTTGGAGGCGCCCGATAGGCAGAGACAGATCCATAAGGGACATCGGGATGAAACACCACATTCAATACGACTGGGTTCCCGTCATCGGGGAAACGGTACAAATAAGAAACAACGGGCGAATTGTCCGGACTGGTACGGTCGACGCTGTGACAAACGATGGCGCGATTCTTTGGCTCGCGGCCGAAGGGGTCTACCAGCGTCAGTTGATCACCAAAGCGGACGGGAATGAGGTCTGGATGACCTACAAATGGGAGTCCGCCGGCGCCCATAGGTGACCGTCCCGAACGACAAATACGTACACGCTTCCGGCCATAGCCTGCGGAGGTAACCGCGCCTGCCCGCTCGTGGCCCACAGAAGAACCTAATGAGAAAGGTCCGCACTAGATCATGGCAATGACCGCTCCCCGAATCATGATTTCGGCCATTACCCAATCTGAAGCTGATGAGAAGCTGAACGCCGCAGCGTCAGAACTCCAGCACCTGGCCAAGCACAATCCGGTCAGGGGTATCCTCGTGACCAGGCTCGCTCCGGGCCGGTACACGGTGGAACTGAGCACCGACGTGCCCTACGGGCTTACCCAGGAACGGGATGACAGCAGGCCCGTCTCGACTGAATCGTACAGAGACGGCGCCACCAGCGCAGGAAACGGGCCGATGCATGAATCTGTGCTGTTAGCGGCGTAGGACGTATCCTGGTCCGTCAAAGGCTCGAAGTCAGCTCTCGCATTGCGGATACAGGAGGTTCCGGAACTCGGAGCCGGCCTTTCCTCCCGCCCCACTCTAGAGAACCGTACCAGCATGCCTCGCGTCGAATGCATGGGGTGCTGAACCAGGATGCCTTGACCATTTCCGCGACAAATGGCCGAAAGAGCCATGAACTGGGCGAATGAACACCTGGCGGACATGCCCAAGTACAAGTCGCTAAACTTCGAACCTCTGACGGGATCGGTGGGCCCAGCGGCGCGCMGATCCCGTTGGGCTTTCCCGAAGAGGCGCGTGACACGCGCTGCGGGCACGACGTTGGCCGAATGAGAAGCCTGCAGTTCGGATGCCGGCTCTCTCAATACAACGGAAAGAAGTTGATATGGGGAACACGGTCAACAGTAAGTGCCGTCCCAGAAGCTGTTCCCGCCTGTTTTGAAGTAGTCCCAGGCCCCACCGCAACTGTGCACGAGGGCCCGGATATTTCACTMTCATAAGGTGGCATGCAATGCGTCTAATGTGGCCGCCGGTTTGTGCAACGCGGTCCCTCACTGTGGTGGGCGGGTCAGGGGTCGGCGAATGGCTCGGGACGGGCCCATGGAGGCTGGCTCCTGGCTCGCCCTTTGTTCTGAAGTCTCTCCAAATGGTGACCCGCCAAAGGGAAGGTCAGTTGGATTGAACGCGCAGATCCGAATAGGCGAAGTCAGCGGGATAGGAGCAGTGCTTCGCCCTGGCCCCCGCCGCCGCACAGGGCCACGGCTGCTTTGCCGGTGCCGCGGCGCGTGAGTTCGTGCACTGCAGAGACGACGACCCTCGCACCGGATGCTCCGATGGGATGGCCGAGGGAAATAGCTCCACCATTGACGTTGACTTTATCCATGCTGAGACCCAGTTGTTCCGCCKAATGCAGGGCCACGGAGGCGAAGGCTTCGTTGATCTCGACGAAGTCCAGGTCCTCTACGGCCCAGCCGGCTGTGTTGAGTGCTTTGATTATGGCGCGGGCCGGTTTGTCCGGCAGCGAGGTGTCTGGGCCAGCGATCTGACCTGGGCACCCTACGGTGGCCAGAATCCTTAGACCGTGGGTTTCCGCATAGGAACGTGTCGTCACGACGACGGCGGCAGCACCATCGTTCAGCGACGAGGCATTGCCCGCTGTCACGGTGCCGGTTGGTGAGAACGCAGATCGGAGGTTGCGCAACGACTCTTCGCTGCTCTCCGGACGCACGCCCTCATCGGAGGCGGCAAGCACCGCCTGCCCGCGTCGCCGCGGCACCTTGACGGGGACAATCTCAGCGTCAAATAGCCTCGCCGATTGAGCTGCCGAGGCACGYCGGTGGGACTCGGCAGCGGCCCGATCCTGGTCCTCGCGGGGGATGCCCAGCATCTCGTTGGCGCGGTCAGTGGCKAGTCCCATGGCCTCTTGATCGAAGGCATMAGTCAGGCCGTCGTGAGCCGCGGAGTCAATAAGCGCTGCGTCGCCGTAAAGG
>NZ_JBFTHK010000219.1:0-5998 GCF_056394205.1 Arthrobacter sp. 10T413_2
GTGGGTAAGTGGGTAACCACTGGCCCGTCTTGCCGCCCTGCACGGAGGTCCAAAGTACAGGGACGGCTTGGGCCAGGATTTGGCCTTCAGCGGCTTGTTCGAAGCCGCTGCCGACGGTGAGCACCACGTTGACGAGTTGTCCGGGGGAGAGCAGCCGGATCGACGCAGGATCCGCCATCCTGAGCGGTACGGCCGCGGAACCGGGTGGGCTTCCGGCCAGCAGGCCCGGGCCAAGGATCTGGGAGTCGGTGAGGAGCTGGCCCTGGCGCAGCGGTGCGGCCAACTGTTTGCCCTCGAACGCGTTTTCGCCGCTCGGGCTGCCGGCCGGCACTAGCCCRGGCGGGATGCTGATCATGCGGACATCGCCGGGTTCCAGGGTCTTTCCGGCGGGAAGATCCGCTGCGGCTGCGAACGCAGTGACGGTGTCGGCGGGCGCAGGAGTTAATTGCTGAACAGTCAGGCCAGCGGCGATGCACAACATGAGCGCCGCAAGTAGCCGGCGGTACCGGTTCAACCAGTTGCTCAGGGTGCGCCGCGGCGGCCTGCCGCGCGGCAACCGCTGCCGGGGCGACTTCCCGGGCCGGGGGTGATTCCGGGTGGAGCTGCCGGCAGRAGGAAGCTGGCCGCCGGAGCGGATCCCGGCGCGTGCCCAACTGGCGGGCATCACGCCGGKCCCGGGCCGGGGCGGCAACGAAGGGGCCCTGAAAGACGGCCAGGAAGCCGGGTTGAGTGAAGGTGCCATGGCCGCCACGCTACGGACTCTGGCATGCTCGCGGGAGCCGTGGAACTGCTTATGTGGATAACGGGAGGCAGGAAGAACTGTGTAGGCCGGGGCGTGCCGGCATTAGTGCGCGATTGCACGGCACGGGGGACTGCCCCGCGGTGCTGCCTCGGCAACGGTGTCTTTCGCGAACAACGCTCCAGGACGGCGGCGTGAGGCTACACGGACGGGTGCCGGTGCCATCCGGAAACGGTGCACCAGGGCTGCGCTGACGGCAGCCCCGGGACCTAGCTGGCGGYGGCCGGGGCAGGCGCCGMTGCGGGCGCTGCAGCAGGGGCCGGGGCAACCGTGCTGCCCTTGGCGTCGCGCGAATCGGTCCGGTAGAAGCCGGAGCCCTTGAACACAACGCCGACGCTGTTGAACTTCTTGCGCAGCGTGCCTTGGCACTCGGGGCAGGACGTCAGGGAGTTGTCGCTGAACGACTGCACGATCTCGAAGGCGTGGCTGCAGTCCTTGCAGGCATATGCATACGTGGGCACTGGAAATCCTCCTCTGGGACAAACGAGCAGGTCCCGTACTGTCGAGTCGGGACCGGTCGATATATCTGTCGATATACCTGTCGGCGGGTTCCGTCTTAGCAGTCGCAGTGCCTGAGTGCTAATTCTATCACCCCCGCAGGACCCCCGATCAGCGGAGCCGGATGATGCCGACCGGTGTCAGCGCCGCGTCGACCTTCCGGTCGAAGGACTCGGCGGGAATACTGCCCGCGGGCAGTACCTCCGTGTCGTAGACGACGGCGACGGTCGGCAGCGGTACGGCGTCGGACGCCCCGCCGGACGCGGACGAGCCGGACGCGGAGGACAGGGCGGCCAGGGTGGCAAGGAACTTGTCGTAGTAGCCGCCGCCTTGTCCGATGCGGTTGCCCGAGAAATCCACTGCAGTGGCCGGCAGGAAGATTGCGGTGGCGTCCAGCGTCACCGCGGTGCTGTGGCGCTCGCCAACAGGCTCCTGGATGGGGGCGAACCGGCTGCGGACAAACCCGGATTCCGGAGTCCAGTACACCCAGCTGAGTTCGAGCTCGGGTTCGCAGACGGGGAGGAGCACCCGGTGCCCGGCATCGACCAAGGCGGACAACAGCGGCAGCGTGGGCGGTTCGGCGCCCACGCCGAGATACGCGGCGAAGGTACCCCGGMGGCCGCCGGTCAGATCGGATGCCCAGTCGAGCCCGTGGCGGGCGATGCCTGCCGCTGCGGCATCGAGCGCGTCCAACGGGAGCGCCGCACGCCTTGCCCTGTGGCTGGAGCGTATTTCGTCTTTTKACGCCATGACTGGTCCGTCCTCTGCATCGTGCAGCCTGCTCCGCAACGTCAGGGGGCCCGCGGGGCAGKCGGAATAATTACGCAATKATTGGTCCCTCCGTTAGATTAGTCGAGTGAATACACCCAATGCTTCCGTCCGCAAGGCCGTCATCCCCGCCGCGGGCCTTGGTACCAGGTTTCTTCCGGCCACGAAGGCCATGCCCAAGGAAATGCTGCCTGTCGTTGACAAGCCGGCCATCCAGTACGTGGTCGAGGAGGCCGTGAATGTCGGTCTGAACGACATTCTGATGATCACGGGCCGCAACAAGCGGGCGTTGGAGGACCACTTCGACCGCGTTCCCACGCTCGAAGCCACCCTCCAAGCCAAGGGCGACACGGCCAAGCTCGAGTCCATCCAGGCCGCCAGCAACCTCGGCGACATCCACTACGTCCGCCAGGGCGACCCCATGGGTCTCGGCCACGCGGTCCTCCGGGCCAAGCAGCACGTCGGCCAGGAACCGTTCGCCGTGCTCCTGGGCGATGACCTTATTGACGCCCGTGATGAGCTCCTCAGCACCATGATCGAGGTCCAGGCCAAGACCGGCGGTTCGGTGGTCGCGCTGATCGAGGTGGACCCGTCCCAGATCAGCGCCTATGGCTGCGCCGACGTCGAGGCGATCGCCGGTGAGGAGTACGTCCGCGTCAAGCAGCTCGTGGAGAAGCCCGACGTCGAGGACGCCCCGTCAAACCTMGCGGTCATTGGCCGCTACGTTCTGCACCCGGCCGTCTTTGAAGTGCTTGAGCGCACCGCGCCGGGCCGCGGCGGCGAAATTCAGCTGACGGATGCGCTGCAGGAACTCTCCAGCGGCACCGGCGAGGGCTACGGCGTGTACGGCGTCGTCTTCCGCGGCCGCCGCTACGACACCGGCGACAAGCTCAGCTACCTCAAGGCCTGTGTCCAGCTCGCCTGCGACAGCGAGGACCTCGGCCCGGGCCTGCGCGAATGGTTGCCCGGCTTCGCGTCCAGCCTTACCCCCAGCCTCGCCAAGTAATTCCCGTGGGGGGCAGCTTCACCTGGCCGGTGACTCTGGAGAGTGGCGACATCGTGTTGCGCCCTATCCGGTATCGGGACCGGAAAGAGTGGACAGCGCTTCGGTCCCGCAACTGCGAGTGGCTGGCCCCCTGGGAGGCATCAAACCCGGTCCCCGGCGGCGGTCTGCCGGATTACCGGMAGATGGTGCGGTCGCTGAAGGCCCAGGCTGCACAGGCCACGGCCTTGCCGTTCGTGATCGCTGAATGGAGGCCCGGTCACGAGAAGCCTGTGATCGTGGGGCAGCTGACGGTGTCCTCGATCGTGTKGGGATCGGCCATGATGGCGACGTTGGGCTATTGGGTCGATCAGGACCGGGCCGGCCGGGGGATTGCCCCCACCGCCGTGGCCATGGCGACKGATTACTGCTTCGGAACCCTTGGCCTGCACAGGATGGAAATCAACATCAGGCCAGAAAACGGGCCGAGCCTGCGAGTGGTGGAAAAACTTGGGTTCCGAGACGAAGGATTCAGGCCCCGATACCTGCACATCAACGGTGAATGGGCCGACCACCGCACCTTCGCGCTCACGGCTGAGGAAGTGCCGGAAGGCCTTCTCGCCCGGTGGTTGCGGAGCCGGCCGGCGTGAGCCCGTGATAGCCGCCTGACCAGCCACTACGCCCCGGCCCGGACCAATTGCCGGCGCGCCCGCGACACACCCCTGACAATGCGGCCTAGCACCCCATATACCTCATACGGTTTTGAGTGTGGACTTCCCTCTTAGCAGCTCTGTGATCCTTGTCATTGCTGTTGCGCTCTGGATCGTGTGGGTGGCGCCCTACGTTCTGCGGAACGGGCGCCACCAGCTGCAGCCTGCAGGCGAATTCCTGGCGGACGTCATCGACATAGAACCAGCAGACCCACAAGCGGGGAAGGTTATGAAAATGGCGGCGCAGCAGGAGAAGCCCATGAACATCACCCGGCGCGCAGAACCTGCTGGCGACACCGTAGGGCCCGGGGATACGCCACGGGAAACACGCGGTGCAAGCCCGCTGCCCGCGGCCGCCTCCCCGGCGTTCAGGATTCGCTGGGGCCGGCTTGTGCTTGCGCTGGCCGGGATGCTCTCCCTGCTCACCGGCGTGGTGTCCGCGCTCCTTCGACTGTTCGGCGTCGGATCCGGCTGGCTGCCGGTGGCAGCCCTGGCGGGCGCCGTCGCGTCCGTGGCAATGCTCCGCCGTCTCGCTATCCGCGACCGCCGGCGGAAAATGAACGCCGCATTCCGTGCAGCCATGGGCAGCCCGGCGCACAGGCCTGTGCGGCCGTCGGTGCCCGAAGAGACCCCGTCCCTTCCTGCGGAGCGCCCCGGCGTGCGCCCCGAGAGTCCGCTCTTCGACGCCGAATCGGACCGATCCACACCGCAACCTTCGCCCAAGCCGCTCACCGCATTGGATCTCCGCCAGGCAGCCCTGGCCGAAGCGGCAGCCTCGGGCGACACCGCGGCAGCTGCGGCRGCCGCATCGACGGCACCTGCGGAAGGCGCCAGCTGGGAGCCCGTGGACGTTCCCAAACCCACCTATGTCGAAGCGCCGAAGGCCGAACGCGCGGCCCCCAAGCCGCTGGACCTGCCCCAGGCGCCGAAAGCGGTCGGCAAGCCGTCGCTCAAGCAGGCCTCGGCCCGGCCGGCCGTCTCCGATCCCCGGATCGCCGACGATCCTGCGACGAAGCAGCTCAGCAAGGCCCAGAGCGCGTTGAGCAACCTCGATGACGTTCTTCAGCGGCGACGCGCCTGACCCGTTCCGTTCTTCCGGAGTCTCCACCCCGGGCAGCCAGTGATGGCTGCCCGRGGTTTTTCTTTCCCCGCAGCGTCCCGGCAGGGAGCGCTGCACGGGCCGCTGCGGTAGCCTCTGGTCATGACAAGGATCTGCGTCGCCGGTGGAACCKGCCAAGTGGGCCGTGAGGTGGTGCGTCAGGCTCTCGACGCCGGGCATTCCGTGGCCGTGCTGAGCCGCCACCCGCCGGCGGMCGGCACCGCCGGCAGTACCACCGCCGATGGCATCGCCGCCGACACCATCACGGCCGGCACCATCGCGGCCGGCAGCGTCGGGGGAGCCGAGTACTTCCGCGCGGACGTGACGACGGGGGAAGGGCTCGCCGCCGCCCTGGCCGGTTCCGACGTCGTGATCGACTGCCTAGAGGGACGCTCCGGGAAAGCGCGCAAGAACTTCGCCGACGGCGGCGCGCGGCTTCTGGTCGCCGCCCAGGAGGCGGGCACGACCAGAGCCGTGATKCTCTCCATCGTGAATTGTGATCGCAGCAGCTATGCCTTCTACCGCTCGAAGGCGGCGAAGGAGCATGTCTACGAGCTGTCCGGGCTCGAAACGGCGGTAGTGCGGGCCACTCAGTTTCATTCGTTGCTGGCGATGATGTTCGGCGCCGGATMAAAGGTCAGGGTCATCCCCGTGGTGAGGGGCGCCCGGTTCCAGCCCGTCTCACCGTCCGACGTTGCTGCGGTGCTCCTGGAGGCCGCCCTGGAACCGGGACCGGATTCGGGGCACGGCTCGGCGCCGGAGCCGGCGACGGCACCTACGCCTGGACTGGCGCGCCCGCGGCACCGCGTGCTGACCATCGGCGGCCCGGAAGCCAAGGACATGGCCGACTTCGCCCGGGAATGGCAACGGGCCACCGGCGCGAAGGGCCATCTGGTGCGCCTGCCGCTGCCTGGGGCGATGGGCCGCTACCTGCGCGCAGGGCTCAATCTGGTGCCGGAAGCGCGACACGGCACCGAGACATTCCGTGGCTGGCTGGCAAACCACGCAGATAGTTTGTAGCCTAGGGACACCGGCAACGCCGTTCCGACAGGACCGGCGTTGCTTCGGGGCTATAGCTCAGTTGGTAGAGCGCTTCGTTCGCATCGAAGAGGTCAGGAGTTCGAATCTCCTTAGCTCCACAG
>NZ_JBFTHK010000220.1:0-5943 GCF_056394205.1 Arthrobacter sp. 10T413_2
GCCGGCAACGTACCGAAGGCATGACGTGCCGTCAGGGTGTCTCCCGGGGCAGGTGACAGCCTCATGTTGAGCACCCTCACCAGTCTGGTGCTCTTCGGCGTCGCGGGAGCGATGAGCACTGTGCCCATAAGCGTCACGATCATGATTCTGCTATCCCCAAATCCCCGCCGCGGAGCCTTGCCCTTCCTGATCGGCAGTCTCTCAGGATCAGTCGTGGTGGTGGGACTTTCAGCTGTCGGGCTGCAACTATGGCCGGGCAGGCCCCGCCTGAACCAGGACGAATGGCTGGCACAGGTTKGCTTTGTGATCGGTGCCATTCTGCTTGGCTACTCCGTGTACCTCTTCGCGAGCAAGAGCAATCGGGACAACGCCATGCTGGGCAAAATGAAGTCGAGGTTCCACTCTGCCCGGCCCTGGGAATTCGTCGTCCTGGGCCTGGGCATGAACCTGCGGCCCAAGGCACTCCTKCTCGCCGTCGCGGCGGGCGCCCTGATCGGTGTGCGGGAGCTGCCTACCCTGCAGGGAAGCGTACTCGTCCTCGCCTACGCCGTTGTGACCCAGTCAGCCGTCGTCGTTCCAGTCGCGGTATGGCTGCAGTCACCGGAGCGTGCGCAAGTACCTCTCACCGCCCTCTACGACTGGCTGCAGCGCAACGGCCGCAGGATTGCAGCCATCGCAACGCTGGTGATCGGACTCTTCATCGTCGGCTACAGCCTTTCGCTGCTCTGACTTCTGCTGCCGCCGAGACCTCAATCCAGGATCGCGCCTTCGCCGGTGCCCGAGGGCTTGGGATCGGGAAGCCGCATCATGCGGAAGGAAATGACGAAGCCCGCGACACTGGCGAAGATCGGAATGAGCAGCCCAATCTGCAGGGCGATGGGCCTTGCCTCCGTGTTGATGCGGATGATTTCGGCCTGGATCTCCGCCGGCTGACCGACGAGGAGTTCCGAGAGCTGGGTGTTACTGAKGACCTGGGCGTCCTCTTCCAGCGCCTGCGCGACCTGTTGCTGCTMCGCGGGCGGGAGTACCGTGCTAGAGGTCGCCAGGCCCGTGAAGACGGACGCGAGCGATGCCAGCATGATGGCGMCGGCAAACGCAAGTCCGAACGACAGCCCAAACGATCCGGCCGCTGAATTCACGCCCGCGGCCTCGCTGACGCGTTCGTCCGAGATTGGGGACAAGGTGTAATTGTTCAGCTGTGACACCAACAGGCCGAGTCCGCAACCGGCAATGATGAGGGGGATCAGGAGCCACCAGCCGGAGTCCGCGCGCGGCACAACTGGCAGGATTGCGAGCAGCCCTGCCAGGAGGAGAATGAAGCCCCACCGGATAATACCTGCCGGGCGCCGGGTCCCTGACCGCTTTCCGGCGAGCATTGCTATGCCGAACATGCTGAGCGAGAGCGGTGCAATGGACAAACCGGCCTGCATCGCGTTGTATTCGAGCACCATCTGCAGGTAGATCGGCAACACGATCATGGTGCCGCCGAGGGCAATCTGCTGGAGCATCTGCTGTGTGGCGCCGAGCCGGAAGGCTTTCGACCGGAAGAGTCCCGGATCCAGCAGCATCGGCTTGTTACGCCGTTCGCGCCGCTGGAGCCAATAGAACAGCCCGGCCAGTCCGGCYGCGCCGACGATCAGGAGCGCGCCAACAGCTTCGCCACCCTCCTGCCAGACGAGGATGCCAAGGACAACGCCACCCATCCCGACGACGGAAAGGACCGATCCGACGACGTCGACCTCCCGGGGTCCCGTATACGGCACATCTTTAACGAGCCTAATTMCGGACAAGACGACAGCAATGATGACCGCTTCCAACAGGAAGGCGACACGCCAGGAGAGAAATGTCGTGATAAACCCGCCGAGCAGTGGTCCGACGGCGGCGGCGATCGCCGCTGAGGCGCCCACGAGAGCGTAGACCCGCTTCCRGGCCTCGCCGTCGAAGTTTCCGTGGATGAGCGACTGCATGGCGGGGAGCAGGAGCGAAGCGCCAAGGCCGCCGACCAACGCCCAGAAAATGATGATTGCGGTGATGCTCTGGGCCAGSGTCATCGCCACCGCGCCGACGGCGTARCMRCAMAGSCCSAWGACGTAGGCKCGYTTGCGTCCGATSAGGTCGCCSAYYTTGCMGCCGATCAKGATGAAGGCSGMGGACACCAGCGCTTCGAGGGCGATGGCCGCTTRCAGGTCGCTGACCGTGCTGTTGATGTCCTTGACCACMGCGGAGATCGAGACGTTCATGATCGATGTGTCGACGACCAGCACGAACATGGCCATCGCCAGCAGCAAGGCGAGCCGCTGGTTGAACTGCACCGGCTGGGCCACGGCGTCGTTGGGAGAACTCATCGCGGGCCACACCCCCGGCTCGCCGCGTCCGGGGTCGTTTCACAACCGGACATGTTGCCTCCTTTAACGATGACGGGGCTGGCGCACCGTCGTCATGGTCCTGCCGGAACGTGTCCTGCCAGCGGCCATCGTGGTGGGATGTCTATGCCAACCTAGCTTTTCGCCTGCGTGACGTAATCATGCCTTGGGGGTGAGGTATCGGCTTCGCGGTCCGGAGTAGTCAGGGAAGCACGTCAGTCACACGGGGATGGCCTAAGGTGTAAGACTGCCCGGGCTTTGTTGCCGGACAGATCTTCCCGCCCCACGGAACAATCCGCGCACTGAACTATCCGACTTCTGAACAACCCGACGCCGGGAGGCAATCCACGATGGTCGAACAGTTAACGGCCTTTGTCTTGACCTGTCTCGTMGTCGTACTGGTGCCCGGCCCCGACTTTGCGCTGGTCCTCCGGAATGCGGCCCGCGGCCCTCGCTCGGCAACAGCGGCCGCCGGCGGAATCATGGTTGGCAACACAATTCTTGCCTTGCTGGCAGTGCTCGGTATCACGGCGCTCCTGAAAGCCTCAGAGATTCTTGGGACCGGGATCAAGATCGCCGGGGCCATGTACCTGCTCTACCTGGGAGCCCGGGCGCTCGCGGAGGCGTTCGCCGGCACTACGAGCCAACCCAGCCGGCCCGGTCAGCTGGCGGCACCGCGGGCCGGCCGCCGGTTCGGCGGGAGTTCGCCGTTCGTACAGGGCATGGTGAGCAACCTGCTCAATCCGAAAGTCGCTGTCTTMTATTTGTCGCTGTTCCCGCAATTCAATTTCGCCCCGCTGCCGTCCCTCGCCCAGCACACCGTGATGGCGGGCATTTTCCTCCTGATCGCCCTKGCCTGGTACGTACTTCTACTCAGCGGGCTGCAGAAAGTGACCGCATTCCTGGCCCGGCCCCGGACCAAGCGGATCATCGTCGCGGGTTCGGGCGCGGTCCTGGTCGGGGTGGGCGGCACAATCCTGACGAAGACGCTGGCCTCCGCTTAGCCCTACCGCMCACAGGCAGGTAACATCCACGCGCCCCCGCAATGGCACTGGCAAGGGTCACGGGGTCACCCGAAACGGGTGATGGCCGGCGCTTCGGCGGTATGCCACGATGAACGCCCATGGTCCTTCGGAGGGGATGGCGAAATCCTTTGACCCACAAACCAGCCGAGCGGGCCATCGTGGCCGCTCACCAGAAGCTTTCCGAGTCGCTGCCGTTCGCGGACGCGTCCGATAACGAGGACTCCGCACGCGGTTTCATCGCGGCCCTGAGTCCCGCAGTGGTCCACGCTGCGGACGGGAGGGTGGTGTGGGACAACGACAAATATTCGTTCCTTAACGGGGCGGCTCCCGCCACCGTGAATCCGAGCCTCTGGCGGCAGTCGGGGCTGGTTGCGAAGCAGGGCCTTTTTGAGGTGGTGGAGGGAATCTATCAGGTCCGCGGCCTCGACCTCTCGAATATCACTTTTGTGGAAGGTGACACCGGGGTCATTGTGATCGATCCACTCATCTCAACCRAGACGGCGGCGGCGGCGCTCAAGCTCTACCGGTCGAACCGGGGTGAGAGGGCTGTTGTCGCCGTCATCTACACACACAGCCACGTCGACCACTTCGGCGGCGTCTTCGGCGTTGCCACCCAGGAAGATGCCGACGTCGGGCGCATCGCGGTGATCGCCCCGGAGGGCTTTGTGGAGCACGCTGTCTCGGAGAACGTTTACGCCGGCCCGGCCATGGGACGCCGGGGCGGCTACATGTACGGTGCAGCACTCGAGTGCGGGCCGCAGGGCCAGGTCGGTGCCGGCCTTGGCCAAACGACCTCGATGGGCGAAATCGGGCTGATCGTGCCGACGCTTGAGATCCGCGAGACCGGCGAGCGCCACACTGTGGACGGTGTGGAGATCGAATTCCAGATGGCCCCCGGGACGGAGGCCCCGGCGGAAATGCATTTCTACTTCCCCCGGCATCGTGCCCTGTGCATGGCCGAAAATGCGACCCACACGCTGCATAACCTGCTCACCCTCCGCGGGGCGCTGGTCCGCGACCCCCACGTTTGGTCCACGTACCTGACGCAGGCGATTAGGATGTTTGGCACCCGGACCGACGTCGTCCTCGCCTCACATCACTGGCCGACGTGGGGAATGGACCGGATCGTCGCTTACCTCTCAGCCCAGCGGGACCTTTATGCCTACCTTCACGATCAGACGCTCCGGTACATCAACCAGGGATACACCGGGGMCGAGATCGCAGAGATCATCGAATTGCCGCCGGCCCTTGCGAACGCGTGGCATGCCCGGGGCTACTACGGTTCGGTCAGCCACAATGTGAAAGCCGTCTACCAGCGGTACATGGGCTGGTTCGACGGAAACCCGGCGAGGCTCTGGCCGCACCCTCCCGCGGAGCTCGCCGCCMGCTACGTGGACGCGATGGGCGGACTGGAGCACGTCGTGAGCACCGCGCGGACTGCMTTTGAGTCCGGTGACTTCCGTTGGGCGGCCACGCTGCTCGACCACGCGATTTTCGTCGACGCCGGCCACGCCGCGGCGCGGGAACTGTATGCGGACACGCTGGAACAGCTTGGCTACGGCGCCGAGAACGGAACGTGGCGGAACTTCTTCCTCTCCGGCGCCACGGAGCTCCGGGACGGCAACTTCGGGACACCCACCGCGACGGCGGCACCGGCGATCGTTGCCMAGCTCACCCCCGAGCAGCTCTTCGGCTCCCTCGCCATCTCGGTGAACGGGCCCAAAGCCTGGGACCTGGACCTCTCGCTTAACGTCACGTTCACGGACCTTGACGCCGCCTACCATGTCACCCTCCGCAACGGCGTACTGATCAGCGACCGGCTGGCCGGTGAATCTGCCGACGTCGAGATCCGGCTCACGAAGAACAGGCTGCTGGCCCTGCTCGGCGGGGACACCACTTCGGAGGGCATCAGTCTGAGTGGCAGCCGCGCCGTCTTGCCGGCACTGCTGGGGGCACTGGACTCCGGAGACCCGGCGTTCAACATCATTACCCCGTAGCAGGGACGGTCCGCACAACCGTGCTTACTGAACCGGCGGCTGTTCCTGCGGGGGCGGCGGCGGTGGACCGGGATGCGGCAGGGGGTTCGGGGCCACAAGCTTACGCAGATGAGGCGGTGGCAGCTGGTGCGGCGGCCCAGCAGGAGGCGGTGGCGGCCCGCCATGGAGCAGTGGCGGCCCGCCCTGCGGCAAGCGCTGCGGGGAAGCTGCCCCTCAAGCCTCGCCCCGGTTGCCGTGTGAACAAGGGCCGGGTGCGGGGCCCCCGGCAGTACTCACGGTTCGGCCGCTGTCCCGTCCGGTGCGTTTGAAACAGGCTGGCCTGATCCGGTGCGTTGTATCTGCGGCCCGGCTGGCCGGTCCGCCTCGAACAKGTCGGCGCCGAGCCGGTCGGCGCCGAGCCGGTCGGCGTCAACGGCGGCAAGGTTGCGGATCAGGACGATGAGCCACGAGAAGATCAACAATCCGGCGATGAGCTCCACCGCGGTCAGGTTGTAGTAGCCGACCGGGAACCACAGCACCGCGGCGACAACGATGGCTGCCAGGAACACCCACCCGAGC
>NZ_JBFTHK010000221.1:0-5884 GCF_056394205.1 Arthrobacter sp. 10T413_2
CCCGTGCCGCACGGCGGAATAGACCGGGCGGGGCACTACACGCGGAGCAAAACACAGTTAGGAAAGTCCATGAAGGCTCTCTACAAGGCCGGTGCCCACGCAGGATTCGAACTCGTCGACCGMCCGGAGCCCGAGGCCGGCCCGGGTGACGTCAAGATCCGGGTCAYGACCACCGGCATCTGCGGCACGGACCTGCACATCCAGTCCTGGGACGCCTGGGCGCAGGGCATCATCAACGCCCCGCTGATCGCCGGCCACGAGTTCTACGGCGAGGTCGTGGAGATCGGCGAGGACGTCCTGGACGTCAAAGTGGGGGACCGGGTCTCCGGCGAGGGCCACATCGTGTGCGGCATCTGCCGCAACTGCCGCGCCGGCCGCAAGCAGATGTGCATCAACACCGTCAGCGTCGGCGTCCAGCGCGACGGCGCCTTCGCCGAGTACGTGGTGATCCCCGAGACCAACGTCTGGGTCCACCAGGATCCCTCCGTCACCCCGGAACTGGGCGCCATCTTCGACCCCTTCGGCAACGCCGTCCACACCGCCCTGAGCTTCCCGCTGGTCGGCGAGGACGTCCTGATCACCGGCGCCGGGCCCATCGGGCTCATGGCCATCGCCGTCGCCCGGCATGCCGGCGCCCGCAAGATCGCCATCACCGACGTCTCCGCTCCCCGGCTGGAACTGGCCCGGAAGCTCGGCGTCGACCTCGCGATCGACGTCTCGAAAATGCGGGTCAAGGACGCCCAGCGCGAACTCGGGATGCGCGAAGGCTTTGACATCGGCATGGAAATGTCGGGACACCCCACCGCGCTGCCTGAGATGATCGACAACATGAACCACGGCGGCAGGATCGCAATGCTGGGACTGCCCAGCCAGTCCATCGACATCGACTGGGGCAAGGTGGTCACGCACATGCTGACCATKAAGGGCATCTACGGCCGCGAAATGTTCGAGACCTGGTACGCGATGAGCGCCATGCTCTCCTCCAACCCGGTCCTGCACGCCAACATTTCCGCCGTCGTCACCGACTCACTGCCCGCCACCGACTGGGAAAAAGGCTTCGAGGTTGCCCGCGCCGGCGTCGGGGGCAAAGTGGTCCTCGACTGGACCGTCTTCTAGGCCGCCCTCTCCAGCCCGCCGCTTCCAGGCGCCCTTTTCCGAACCAGCATTTCGCCCCCGCATCCAACCAGCTGAGGAGCCAACCCATGTATTCGACCATCAAGGACCAGCTGCAGCACGAACTCGACGAGATCCGCAGCGCCGGACTGTTCAAGACCGAGCGGCACATCGACTCGCCGCAKGCCAACCACATCAAGGCCGGGCAGATCGGGGAGTCCAGCGCGGACGTCCTGAACTTCTGCGCCAACAACTACCTCGGCCTCGCGGACCACCCGGAGATCATCGCCGCCGCCAAGGCCGCGATGGACGAGCGCGGCTTCGGCATGGCCAGCGTCCGCTTCATCTGCGGCACCCAGGACCTGCACCTGGCCCTGGAAAAACGCGTCTCGACGTTCCTCGGCACCGAGGACACCATCCTGTTCTCCAGCTGCTTCGACGCCAACGGCGGCGTMTTCGAATCCCTCTTCGGCCCGGAGGACGCCGTCATCTCCGACGCACTKAACCACGCATCCATCATCGATGGCATCCGGCTTTGCAAGGCCCAGCGCTTCCGCTACGCCAACCAGGACATGGMGGACCTCGAATCGAAGCTGATCGAGGCCACCACGCAGGAGAACCCGGCCCGCCGCAAGATCATCGTCACGGACGGCGTCTTCTCGATGGACGGCTTCCTGGCCCCGCTCGAAGCGATCTGCGACCTCGCCGAAAAGTACGACGCCATGGTCATGGTGGACGACTCCCACGCGGTGGGCTTCATGGGCGCCTCCGGTGCGGGCACCCCCGAACACGCCGGCGTCTCGGACCGCGTGGACATCTACACGGGAACTTTCGGCAAAGCCCTCGGCGGCGCCTCCGGCGGCTACGTCTCCGGGCGCCGCGAGGTCATCGCCATGCTCCGCCAGAAGGCCCGCCCTTACCTGTTCTCCAACTCGCTGGCCCCGGCCATCGTCGCGGCCACGCTCAAGGCACTGGACCTCGTGGAGAACTCCGGTGAACTGCGCACCAAGCTCTTCGCCAACGCGGAACTGTTCCGCAACCGCATKAGCGAGGAAGGCTTCGAACTTCTCCCCGGTGAACACGCGATTGTTCCGGTTATGTTCGGCGACGCCGTCATGGCGGCCAAGGTGGCCGACGCTATGCTCCACAACGGCGTCTTCGTCACGGCATTCAGCTACCCTGTGGTGCCCAAGGGCGCGGCCCGCATCCGCGTCCAGCTCTCCGCCGCGCACAGCGCCGAAGACGTCGAGGCCTGCGTTCAGGCGTTCGTCCGGAGCCGGGCCGCCGTCGCGGCCTAGAAAACGGGCTGCGGGGTGCGGCGCCTCTKACTGCGCCGCACCCCGTGCCGTAACCCGAGTCTCTCCCCGTGCCGCGGCTCCGTCTGCAAGGATGGGACCATGTCAGCAACTTACGATGTCGTGATTGTCGGCGGAGGCATCGCCGGCCTGTCCCTTGCCTCCGCCCTGGCCGGGCACTGCAGCGTGGCCCTGGTCGAGGCCGAGCAGACCCTGGCGTACCACACTTCGGCCCGCTCGGCCCGGCAGCTGATCCCCAGCTACGGCCCGCCCGTCGTCCAGGAACTCACGGTCCGGACGCTGGAGCTCATCGCCGCCGGCGACACCGAACGCCCGGCAGCGGTGCTCACGCCGCGCGGCTTCATGCTGATCGGCGATGACGCCACCGTCCGGGCCAAAGCCAGCGGCCACATGCACCGGATCACCCACGCCGAGGCGCTGGAACTGTGCCCTGTCCTGGTCCCGGAATCCTTCAGCGCCGCCGGCCTGGACACCGGATCCTTCGCCTGCAACGCCCCGATACTGCTCGAGGACCACCGGCGGCGGGCCGAAGCCGGCGGCGTGGACATCATCACCGGGGCCAGGGTCCATTCGGCGCAGCGCCTGGGCACCGGCTKGGAACTCGGCGCCGGACAGGAAGGCTTCGAGGCCGCCGTCGTGGTCAATGCGGCCGGCGCCTGGGCGGACGAGCTCGCGGTCCTCAGCGGCGTCGAGAAGCTCGGCCTCCAGCCGTACCGCCGCACCGCCGCGATCGTCGACGTCGGGCATCCCCTCCCGGCAACCTGCCCCATGGTGGCGGCGGCCGATGACAGCTTCTATTTCCGGCCCGACGACGGACAGGTCCTGATCTCGCCCGCGGAACACGTCCCCAGCGGAGCCGAAGACGCCCGGCCCTACCCTGGCGACATCGAAGGTCTCGTCGCCCGGCTCAACACGATCACGACGCTCGGGATCCGCGGCGTCAGCAAAGCCTGGACCGGTCTGCGGACCGAAGCCGCGGACGGTGTCCCGGTGGTGGGATTCGACGCCGAGGCCACCGGATTCTTCTGGCTCGCCGGCCAGGGCGGCTACGGCTTCCAGACGTCCTCGGCCATCGCGGAACTGGCCGCCGGGCTGATCCTGGCCGGGCAGGGTGCGGCCCCTTCCGGCACGGCCGCGGAGGCCAGTCCGGCATCCCGGACAGCGGAGGCGCTGGCCGCGACCCGCTGGTCCATCCGGCGCTGAAGAATGGATCCATGAGCACCCTGATCACCAACATCGCCGAACTCATGACCCAGGACGCGGAACACCGCGTCCTCCGCGACGCGGCGGTGGTGATCGAGGGGGAGCGGATATCCTGGCTGGGTCCMGCGGCCGGCGCACCGGCGGCGGATGAAGCCGTGGACGCCGGCGGCCGGGCGCTCCTGCCGGGCTGGGTCGATTCCCACACCCACCTGATTTTCGCGGGGGACCGCACGGCCGAGTTCGAGGCCCGGATGGCCGGGGAGAGCTACAGTGCCGGCKGGATCGCCGTGACCACCGGCGCCACCCGGAGCACGAGCGACTTCGAGCTCACCCGGCTGGCGATGGGCCGCATCGCGGAAGCCGTCTCTCAGGGCACCACCTACCTCGAGACCAAAACGGGCTACGGCCTGGACGTCGAGAACGAGGCCCGCAGCGCCCGGATCGCCTCCACGGTCGCGGACGAGGTCACCTACCTCGGAGCGCACCTTGTGCCCGCCGGCATGGACGCCGAGGACTACACGGAGCTGGTCTGCGGGCCGATGCTCGCCGCGGTTCTGCCCTACGTACGCTGGGCCGATGTGTTTTGCGAGCAGGGCGCCTTCAACGAGGACCAGTCCCGCCGGGTGCTGCAGGCMTGCAAGGACGCCGGGCTGGGACTGCGGGTCCACGGCAACCAGCTTGGCGAAGGCCCGGGTGTCCGGCTGGCCGTGGAATTCGGCGCCGCGAGCGTGGACCACGTGAACTACCTTTCGGCCGCGGACATMGACGCCCTCGCCGGCAGCTGGTCCGGCTGGGAGGACGCCAGCGGCACCCGTTCTCCGGTCGCCGGCGCTCGGGGGACGGGACAGCGTGGCACCGTCGCGACGTGCCTGCCGGCCTGCGATCTTTCCACCCGGCAGCCGCTGGCCCCCGGAAGGGAACTGCTCGACGCCGGCGTGCAGCTCGCGTTGGCCTCCAACTGCAACCCAGGCACGTCCTACACGAGCTCGATGGCGTTCTGTGTCACCACTGCCGTGCTGCAGATGCGGCTCAGCGTCCACKAGGCGGTGCGCGCGGCAACCTACGGCGGAGCGCTGGCCCTGGGGCGGGAGTCCGGGAACGACGTCGACGGCGAACGCGCCGTGGGCTCGATCKCCGTCGGACACCGGGCGGACCTGCACCTGCTCAACGCGCCCTCGGCCACGCACCTKGCCTACCGGCCCGGCATTCCGCTCACCCGGGCCGTGTGGCGGGCGGGCGTACGCGCCCGGTGACTCTGGTTTCGACCGAATGCTTTCGACCCTGTCGGCTTACCCCAGGAGGTAACTGTGGCAAGGCTGTTGGAGGAACTGGGCTTCGCTCTCGATCAGCTGTGGGCCCAGGGCCAGGGGCCGGCCGGCCTGGCCCGGCGCCGGGACGCCCGGCTGGCGGCGATCGTCGCTCACGCCCGGATCAGTTCGCCCTTCTACCGGCGCCTCTACCGGGACGTGAAGGGCGCCCTGGCCGCCGACGGCGTCGTCCTGCCGGAGCTGCCACCGGTCACCAAACAGGAGCTCATGGCMAACTTCGATGACTGGGTCACCGATCCCGCCGTCACCCGGGCCGGAGTCGAGGCCTTCATCGCCGACCCGTCCTTGGTCGGAACGCCATACCTGGACCGGTATTTCGTCTGCACAACGTCGGGCACCACCGGGCACCCCGGTATCTTCGTGCACGATCCCCGTTCCCTCGCAGTCTCCCAGGCCTTCACTCTGCGCATCGACCTGGCCTGGCTGTCGCCCGCGGAGCTGCTGGCTATGGGCCGCCGCGGGTTGCGCTGGGCGGCAGTTGTGGGCACTGGCGGACACTACGCGGGGGCAGGTTGGGTGCAATGGCAGGGCCGGCGCAGTTGGTGGCGCCGGCGCGCGTTMCGGGCTTTTCCGGTGCAACAGCCGCTGGCGCGGCTCGTGGCAGCCCTCAATGACTTCGACCCCTCAGCTGTCACCGGCTATCCGAGTGCCCTCGCGCTGCTCGCCGAGGAGCAAGCAGCCGGCCGGCTCCACCTGAAACCCGTGGTGGTGGAGTTGGCAGGCGAGTCCAGCGGGCCGGACGTGCGGGCCCGCATCGTGGCGGCGTTCGGGGGCGCCCTCCACGATGCCTACGCGGCCTCCGAGTTCACACCGCTGGCGTTTGACTGCCCCCGCGGCTGGCTGCACGTCAACAGCGACTGGGCCATCCTGGAGCCGGTCGACGCGGACTACCGGCCTACTCCCCCGGGGAGCCGTCCCACACCG
>NZ_JBFTHK010000222.1:0-5877 GCF_056394205.1 Arthrobacter sp. 10T413_2
ATCGAATACTGCAACGCCCCGGCCCTCCTCCACCGGTTCGAACGCGGCCGGTTCGAAAACAGCACCGGCCGCAGCCGCGGGCCACTCCGGCAGCACGTCGCTGCAGGCCACGTCCGCCGTGGAACCGGCCGGACCGTCCCCGCTGATCGGCTGGGGCATCTGCCTGGTGGCGCTGTCAGTCGGCGCTGGCGTCATCGCTGTCCGGATGCGCAGGAGCTGACAACATCGGGCCGGCCCGGATTCCAGGGCAGTCGCCCCCGACTTGTGAAATAAAGCACTTCTACGCGTTGTAGAAGTGCTTTTTTTCGACTTAGCTGGGGAGAGGAGGCAGACTGKTAACCATGAGCCACACTTCTGCCGAATCTGTCACTAAAACCKGAACGCCCGTCCCCGGAGAGTCAGTCGCCGGGGCATCGGCGCCCGACGATTCAACCGAGCAGTTCTTTACCCTCTGGACCGTTTTCAAGCKGACCGCGGACACCGCCCGCGACGCGGATGCGGCCCCGGACTTCGAGTCCCTCCTGACACGCCTCGCCGACGCCGGCGTGGTCCACCGCGGCAGCTACGACGTTTCCGCCATGCGCGCGGACGCGGACATCATGATCTGGCTCCACGGGCCCAAGCCCGAGGCCCTGCAGCGGGCCGTCCGGGACATCCGCCGCAGCACGCTCTTCACCGGGACCGAGATCGCCTGGTCCGCCATGGGCGTCCACCGCGAGGMGGAGTTCGCCAAGAACCACACGCCCGCCTACTCCCGCGGCGTCGAACCGGCAGAGTGGCTGTGCGTCTACCCGTTCGTCCGCTCCTACGAGTGGTACCTCCTGCCGGACGCCGAGCGCGGCGCGATGCTTCGCGACCACGGCCTCCTGGGCCGCGACTTCCCGCAGGTCATCTCCAACACCGTCTCCTCCTTCGCCTTGGGTGACTGGGAATGGATCCTCGGCCTGGAAGCTCCCGAACTCGTTGACCTCGTCGACCTGATGCGCCACCTGCGCGCCACTGAGGCGCGTCACCATGTCCGCGAGGAAATCCCCTTCTACACCGGCCGGCGCGTCAGCGCCGCCGAGATCGCCGAGGTCCTTGCATGAGCCCGCTGGATCCCCAGGAGACCGCCACKGMGGTGACCGCGGTGAACCCCGTCACCGAGGCGGGCCGGATGGCTCCCAAGGAGTACGACGCCGTCCTCCTCGCGTCCTTCGGCGGCCCGGAAGGCCAGGAGGACGTCATCCCGTTCCTCCGCAATGTCACCCGGGGCCGCGGCATCCCGGACGAGCGGCTCGAAGCGGTCTCGCACCACTACCGCGCCAACGGCGGCATCAGCCCTATCAACCAGCAGAACCGCGCCCTCAAGGCCGCCATGGAGGCCGAACTTGCCACCCGCGGGATCGAACTGCCGGTCTTCTGGGGCAACCGCAACTGGGATCCCTACATCCCGCAGACGCTCCAGGAGATGTACGACGCCGGGCACCGCAAGGTCCTCATGGTCACCACGAGCGCCTACTCCTGCTACTCCAGCTGCCGCCAGTACCGCGAGGACATTGGCATGGCCCTGACCGAAACCGGGCTGGACGGAAAACTCGAAGTGGACAAGGTGCGGCAGTACTTTGACCACCCGGGCTTCGTCGAGCCGTTCATCGAGGGCACCGCCGCCGGCCTGGCCGACGTCCGCGCACAGCTTGCCGCGGCCGGCACCCCCGACGCCCCGGTGCACATCCTGTTTGCCACCCACTCCATCCCGACCCGCGACGCCGAAGCCGCCGGCCGCTCCGAGGGCGAGCCCCGCCACTTCGAGGAAGACTCCGCCTACGTGGCCCAGCACCTGGCCACCGGAACCGAGGTCATCCGCCGCGTCGAGGCCGAGACCGGCCTGACCGCACCGTGGTCCCTCGTCTACCAGTCCCGCTCCGGCGCCCCGCACGTCCCGTGGCTCGAACCCGACATCAACGACGCCATCGAGGAGCTCGCCGGCCAAGGCGTCAAGGGCGTCGTGATCGTGCCGMTGGGCTTCGTCAGCGACCACATGGAGGTTGTCTGGGACCTGGACACCGAGGCACTGGAGACCTGCGGCAAGCTGGGCCTGGCGGCCACCCGCGTCCCCACCCCCGGGACGCACCGGAAGTTCGTCGGCGGGATCGTGGACCTGATTTGCGAACGGACCGCGGCGAACAACATCGCGGACCGGCCCCACCTGASCAAACTCGGCCCCTGGTACGACGTCTGCCGGCCCGGCTGCTGCGCCAACTTCCGCGGCGAAAAGCCCACCATCGCGGGCGCTGACACCAGCATCGGCACGGGCCACGATCCCTACCCCGCCGCAACGCCCGCAGCCGCGGATATGGCGACCCCGGCGGCTGGTCAGGCAACGCCGTGACCGTCCGGATCGGAACCCGCGCCAGCAAACTGGCCCTCACCCAGACGCAGCAGACCGCGGACCAGCTGGCCGCCGTCGGCGGGTTCGCCGTGGAGCTTGTCCACATCCGGACCGACGGTGATGTCCTCACCGGATCGCTGTCCCAGATGGGCGGAACCGGCGTGTTCGTGGCGGCCCTGCGCGACGCCCTGCTGCAGAACGCATGCGACGTCGCCGTGCACTCGCTCAAGGACCTGCCCACCGGGACGGCGCTTGGCCTGACGCTCGCGGCGACGCCGAAACGCGTCGACGTCCGCGATGTGCTCTGCGCCCGCGACGGGCTCAAGCTCGCGGACCTGCCCGCCGGCGCCAGCGTGGGCACCGGTTCCCCGCGACGCGCAGCCCAGCTGCGCGCCGCCCGCCCCGACCTGGACATCCGGGACATCCGCGGTAACGTCGACACCCGGCTCGGACGCGTCCCCGGCCTGCCGGGCAACACGACCGACGCCGTGGTGGACGGCAAGTCCTGCGACCTCGACGCCGTCGTCCTCGCCGCCGCCGGGCTGCACCGGATCGGCCGGCTGGACTCGGTCAGCGAATACCTCGAGACGGACATCATGCTGCCCGCCGCCGGGCAGGGATCCCTCGCGATCGAATGCCGCACGGCCGACGCGCCCCGCAAGGCCGGGTCCACCGAAGGGTCCCAGGGCGTCCTCGCCCAGGCCCTCGCAGCCCTCGACKATCACGACACCCGGCTCGCCGTCACCGCCGAGCGGGCGCTCCTGGCCCGCCTTGAGGCAGGCTGTGCCGCACCGGTGGGCGCCTACGCCTACCGCAAGGGAAGCATGCTGCACCTCGAAGCCGTGGTCTGCGCCGTCGACGGCACTGCCACCGTCCGGGACCGGAAGGCCACCGACGGACTGACCGAGGTCGGGGCCACCCTGCTGGGGATCGAACTGGCGGAAGTCCTGCTGGCCCGCGGCGCCGCCGATATCGCGGACCTGACCGCATCCTGAACCGGGGGATCCAGCGCATTATGGGACGGGACCGCATCATGGGAGGGGACAATGCCCTCAATGAGGGCAGCAGCGGGCMGGCCACCCACGACCAGGGAGCCCTCGCGGGAGCCCGGATCCTGATCGCCCGCAGCCCGGACCGCGCCGGCGAGCTGGTCGCGGCCCTGCGCCGCCTGGGCGCCGAGCCGGTGCTGCTGCCCCTGATCGACTTCGAGGTGGCACGCGACCAGCACTCCCTCGACGTCGCCTTCGATGCCTTGGGCGCTGGCGCCTACAACTGGCTCGTCATCAGCAGCGCGACCACCGTCCAGGTGCTGGAGGCCAAGGCCGCGGAGCGTGGCTCCACCCTGGGCGCCTGGCTTCCCGGCCACGTCCAGGTGGCCACGATCGGCCCTGCGACGCGGCAGATCCTCGAGTCCCGGGGTGTCAGCGTGGACCTCGCACCGACGGCACTGCAGTCCGGCACCGGCCTGCTCGGCGTCTGGCCCGAAGGCCGCAACAGCGTGTTCCTGCCCCAGGCGGACATCGCCGATTCCCGGCTCCGCCGCGGGTTGGAAGCCCGCGGCGCGTCGGTGCAGGCCGTCACCGCCTACCGGACGGTGGACTACCCGGCCGATCCCGGCCTGAGCCTCCCGGCCTGCAGGCCCCCGCTGGAGGAGGCCGACGCCGGGGCGCCGGCAGATGTCCTCACGGCCGCCGACGCGAAACGTGAGATCCGGGCCGGACGGCTCGACGCCGTCGTCGCCGCCTCGCCGAGCGCGGCCCGTCGCATCCACGCGGACCTGGCCCCGCTCGGCGCGTGCCGGTTCGTTGCGATCGGGCGCTCGACGGCGGGGGAGGCGGCCGGTCTTGGACTCACCGTCGCCGCCGTCGCCGAAGCTCCCACCGCGTCAGGCCTCGTCGCCGCCGTCGTMCGCTCCCAACCATCCCAGCATCCAGCGAAGGACAACACATGAGCTTCCCGACCCACCGGCCCCGCCGGCTMCGCACCACCCCCGCCATGCGGCGCCTGACCGCGGAGCACCGCCTCTCCGCTGCGGAACTGATCCTTCCCGCCTTCATCCGCGAAGGCCTGTCCGAGCCCAACCCGATTGCCTCGATGCCCGGCGTGCAGCAGCACACCACCGATTCGCTCAAGCGGGCCGCTGCCGAGGCCGTGCAGCTGGGCGTCGGCGGCATCATGCTGTTCGGTGTCCCCGCCGTCCGGGACGCGCGCGGCACCGCCTCCCTGGACCCTGACGGTGTGCTGAACAAGGCCATCAGGGACGTCCGCGCCGAAGTTGGCGACGAGCTCGTGATCATGAGCGATGTGTGCCTCGACGAATTCACCGACCACGGCCACTGCGGCGTCCTGGACGCCAACGGCTACGTGGACAACGACGCGACMCTGGAAATCTACGGCCAGATGGCCGTCGCACAGGCCGACGCCGGCGCCCACGTCCTGGGCCCGTCCGGCATGATGGACGGCCAGGTCGCCGTCATCCGGCAGGCTCTCGAGGAATCCGGGCACGCCACCACCGCCGTGGTCGCTTACGCCGCTAAGTACGCCTCGGCGTTCTACGGCCCGTTCCGCGAGGCCGTCGACTCGCAGCTGACCGGCGACCGCCGCACTTACCAGATGGACGCCGCCAACCGCCGGGAAGCCATCCTCGAGGTGGACCTGGACCTGGCCGAAGGCGCCGACATGGTCATGGTGAAGCCCGCCATGAGCTACCTGGACATCCTCGCCGACGTCGCCGCCATGAGCCCGGTGCCGGTCGCCGCCTACCAGATTTCCGGCGAGTACTCGATGATCGAGGCCGCCGCAGCGAACGGCTGGATCGACCGCCGGGCCGCCATCACCGAATCCGTCCTGGGCATCAAGCGCGCGGGCGCCAACATGGTGCTGACCTACTGGGCCAGCGAGCTGGCCGGCTGGCTGAAGGAATCCCGGTGAACACCGCGACTGCGCCTGAGCCGGCATCCGGGGAGAACCCCACGGCCCCGGTGGGGCCGGAACGCATCCTCCTTGGCGTGAACACCTTCGGTGACGTCGGCGTTTTCCCCGACGGCCACCCCGTCCMGCACGCCCAGGTMCTGCGGCAGCTCTTGGAACAGGCCGAGCTCGCGGACGAGGTCGGCCTGCACGCCTTCGCCGTGGGKGAGCACCACCGCCGCGATTTCGCAGTCTCGGCCCCGGAAGTCTTCCTCGCCGCGGCGGCTGCCCGCACCAAGCACATCCGGCTCGGTTYGGCCGTCACCGTCCTCAGYTCCGATGACCCCATCCGGGTGTTCCAGCGCTTTGCCACGGTGGACGCCATCTCCAGCGGCCGGGCCGAAATCATGCTGGGCCGCGGTTCGTTMATCGAATCCTTCCCGCTGTTCGGTCTGGATCTGGCCGACTACGACGTCCTCTTCGAGGAAAAGCTCGAGCTCTTCGACAAGGTCCGGGCGCAGAAGCCGGTCCACTGGGAAGGGCGCACCCGGCCCGCCATCAACGGCCTGAGCGTCTATCCGCCTCTGGAACACCAC
>NZ_JBFTHK010000223.1:0-5743 GCF_056394205.1 Arthrobacter sp. 10T413_2
CATGATTGGCTCGAGTTGCCCGGCTCTTAACTTCTTGCGGACTTTCTGCGGACTGGAAGACTATCTGGACGGTCGGATTTCGCGCGGCCGTCGTGTCCTGGTTGGGCGTCGGGGCTCGGGCTCTCTCGCTGTGGATTCCAGGATGCTGTCCATGTCGGATCGGCTGAACAGAATGCTTCCTCCGACTTTCCGATATGGCCACCGCTGGCTGATGCGGAGGGCCATGATTGTGGACTTGCTGAGCCCGAACATCTCCCCGACCTGCCTGGGCGTGTACAGGAGCAGCTCGGCAGGGTATTTCTCCTCGCGCATGTCACCTTGCGGCTCGTAGGGACCTCGGACACAAGAGGTTCTTCAATTGTCATCCATAGAGCTTAGCTAGCCGTGGCATGAGCAGGTGCAGTGAGTGGCGGGCTCCAGGAACTCGTATTCGGGCTCCAGCTCCGCGTAGTTCAAGGAGCCTGGATCCGCCAGCATTTCATCCAGCATCGCGACCACCGCTTCAACATCTATCTAGACCACGTAAGAGACAGTAGGGTCTGGGTACGACAACTGATGGGGAAAGAAACGTGGGTTCCGTCTTTAGAAAGCGCGTCAGGCTTGGCAAGGGTTCAGCGCTCAATCTTTCAAAGTCCGGTGCGAGCGTTTCCAAGCGCATAGGACGCATGACCCTCAATAGCAGGGGCGGCGGAACTATCCGCCTATTGGCGGGCCTATCGTTCAGATTCGGTAAGCGGCGCTAGCCAGTCCAACGCAGAACCCCCGTCAGTCGTGATGACTGACGGGGGTTCTCTGCGCGTGGTGGTTAGTACCGGACGACGTACGTCCTGCTGAACCGATAGCTGACCTGGTTCCCCAACGTGCCCTTGACGCGCACGACGTACTTGTCGCCTTTGCTGTCTCTGGCCGGCGGCCCCCAGACCCTAGTGGTTGCATTCCAGCCGCCCGCAAAGATTTCGCCATTCAAGAAYCAGCGGTATTCCAGCTTGGTGCCCTTGGGCCAGCCATACGTGTTCGCCCCCAGGATTGTTCCTGGAGTGACATACACGGTGGACACGCCGGCTGTGCAACTCGCCGTAGTTTGAGCACATGACGAGGGGCAGAAAATGAATTCCGATCCACAGGTTGCGGCGCTGGCCGGGGCCGCCGCGGCGAGCGTTCCGGCTCCCAGGGCAATGGATAGGGCGGCAGCGGCCGCCGCTTTACGGAAGATCGATCGTTTCAATGCTGGCACGGTTCCCCGCACCTCCTGTCGGTTCGTTGGCAGATAGTTTGTGACTGCTGAACGCTTCCGACATACACCGGCTAAGGCGCCCCCAAGCATGAGTATAACCACACGGGTAACACTGGCATCAAGGGTGCCCGGCCCAGGCTGGCAGGAATCCGGGCACCTGTCTGCCCAACGGATGGCGCGGAACTTCTCAGGACCCCGCCAGTCGCAGCGACTGGCGGAGTTTCTTGTGGGGCGTGAGCGTCCGTCAGCGTGCCCTTGCCGGCCTTGATAGCCARGTTCATAGCCCGGMCATGGCTTCCAATCATTCAGAGAATCCTTTTCTGAATGGGCAAAAAACTCGGAKAGAGGGAGTTGACTCACCGGAGAAGTCGACAAGCCGTTACGGCTGGCAAGATTTGCCCCGCCCACCCGGTCTGCCGTCCCATCTTCGCGTCTCTACTCATCTCCAGGGGCCTCGACGTGAAAGTAGTTCAGAAATCCCTGCGGCACGCGTCAGCGAAGACGACACTCGATGTGCACGGGCATATGTGGCCAGATAAAAGAAAAGTCCGCACGGGCTGCCGGTGCGGAAGTGCTGGCAGCTCGTGCGGACTCTCTGCGGACTAAAGCCGATTTAGCCCTGTGATCTAGCTAGACGCCGTAGTAGAGCTCGAACTCGTACGGGTTCGGGCGCAGCGAGAGCGGACGGATCTCGTTCTCGTACTTGTACTCGATCCAAGTGTCGATCAGGTCCTGGGTGAAGACGCCGCCGGCCTGCAGGAACTCGTTGTCCTCGGCCAGTGCCTCCAGGGCTTCCTCGAGGGTGCCCGGGGCCTTGGGGATGTCCTTGGCTTCTTCGGCGGGGAGCTCGTAGAGGTCCTTGTCGATCGGAGCCGGGGGTTCGATCCGGTTGCKGATGCCGTCAATGCCGGCCATCAGCTGGGCAGCGAATGCCAGGTACGGGTTGGAGGAGGGATCCGGAGCGCGGAACTCGATGCGCTTGGCCTTCGKGTTGGAGCCCGTGATCGGGATGCGGATACCGGCGGAGCGGTTGCCCTGCGAGTAGACCATGTTGACCGGGGCTTCGAAGCCCTTGACCAGGCGGCGGTAGGAGTTAACCGTCGGGTTGGTGAAGGCCAGCACTGCGGAGGAGTGCTTCAGCAGGCCACCGATGTACCAGCGGGCGGTGTCGGACAGGCCGGCGTAGCCCTTCTCGTCGTAGAAGAGCGGCTCGCCACCGGTCCACAGCGACTKGTGGCAGTGCATGCCCGAGCCGTTGTCACCGAAGACCGGCTTCGGCATGAAGGTCACGKACTTGCCCCAGGCGTCGGCAGTGTTCTTGATGACGTACTTGAACTTCTGCAGGTCATCAGCCGCGTGGGTCAGGGTGGTGAACTTGTAGTTGATTTCAGCCTGGCCAGCGGAACCGACCTCGTGGTGGCTGCGCTCGACCTCAAGGCCGGCCTCGTCCAGCGCAACACACATGGCGTCGCGGAGGTCGGMCTGCTTGTCGGTGGGGGAGACGGGGAAGTAGCCGCCCTTGACCGGGGTCTTGTAGCCGAGGTTGCCGCCCTCTTCCTCACGGCCGGTGTTCCAGTGAGCTTCCTCGGAGTCGATCTTGTAAAAGCTGCCCTGCGGGGAGGACTGGTACTGGACGTTGTCGAAGACGAAGAACTCGGCCTCGGGGGCGAAGAAGGCGGTGTCGGCGATGCCGGTGGAGGCGAGGTAGGCTTCGGCCTTCTCGGCCACGCCGCGGGGGTCGCGGTGGTACGGATCGCCAGTGCGGGGGTTCACGATCGAGAAGTTCAGCGCAAGGGTCTTTTCCATGCGGAACGTGTCGAGGAATGCCGTGGTCACGTCCGGGATGAGCTGCATGTCAGACTCGGCGATGCCCTGGAAGCCGCGGATCGAAGACCCGTCGAAGAGCTGGCCATTGACGAAGAAGTCGGCATCAACGCTCTTGGCGGGCACGTTGAAGTGCTGCTGAACGCCAGGAAGATCGGTGAAGCGGATGTCGACGAATTTGATGTCTTCGTCTTTGATGAACTTGAGGACTTCGTCCGCAGTCTTGAACATTATGCTCCTTACGCATATGAAAGATCTGGCCGTCAGGCACATTGGTCCAGGGCAGTCCAACAGCGGGAAGGCAATAAAGCATCCCCGCTTCTGAACCGCTAGCAACTGTTACCACTCTAAGGACGTGGGGTTTCCCCGCAGTGTCCGTATTGTTTCGGGGAGGTTACAGAACGCMCTGACAGGTAAACGCTAGTCGCCGGTCCACAGTGTGACCTATCCAGTTCCACAGTGTGACACAGGGCCGCCCACACTGTGGACGGCCCTGACCCGATAAGCTTGGACGGTGGTAGATCGCAAAGACATCGGTTCATGGCTCAGCGGGCCGGACACATCCGGCATCTCCAAGTACCCCGGGGAACGGCTTGGACTGCCCGAGGCCGGGCCAGGCTCGATCGCCCGCGCGGGCCGCCGCATTTTGGCGATCTGCATCGACTGGGGCATCGCGCTGCTGATCAGCAATTTCGCCTTCGCTGGCGACTCCTGKGCCACGCTGGCCGTGTTTGCCGTCGAACAGATCCTTCTCGTCGGCACCCTCGGCTACAGCATCGGCCACCGGATCGTAAGCATCCACGTGCTGCGCTTGGGCGGCGGCCCGGCGGGCCCTCTCGCGGCCTTGGTGCGCACCCTTCTGCTGTGCCTCGTCATTCCGGCCGTCATCTTCGACCCGGACCAGCGCGGACTGCACGACAAAGCTATGAATACCGTGCTCGTCCGGATGTAGGTMCTGCCCGCGTCCGACGGCGGTGCCAGGCTGTCAGGGCGGGGCGTTCCCTCGTCGTTTGCGACGTATGGCCGGCCGGCCGCCACCTCTTGGCTGCGGTTCTCCACGAATGGCCGTCAAACGTCCCCGGATAGCGGCCATATGCGTCAGATGGGCAGCGATGTTGCCAGGGCGCACAGAACCCGAKGTCCCGGGCGGAACTAGACCCCCGCCGTCTCCTGGGCCGTCGTCCGCGCAGCCGCTMCGACCTGCACCCCMAGATGGCCGCGGCGGCCGGCCCAGCGTTCAAACCAGACGGTCGCGAACGGKAAGACGGCGGAGACGCCCGCGAGCATGGMAACCTTGAACGGCCAGCGAAGCATCGCCCACAGACTCAACACCGCGATGGCATAGCCGATGAAGAACGCCCCGTGGATCGGACCGGCAACCTCCACGCCCAGTTCCGTCGTCCGCGTCACCCACTTGAKGACCATGCCCGTCAGCAGTGCGGCCCAGCTGAACGCTTCGGCAATCGCCAGCCCCCGGAAAACGCGGATCATGGCGTCGGTCGATGGAAGTTTCATGCGGGTCTCCTGGTTCCTGAAGTTCTGGGTGCTGACGGTCGTGGTGCGGGCGTCGTGGCCGGTCGCCGTCKGGCGATCATGGAAAAGCCCCGGCTGGCGGCCTGAAGGGGGCGCGACCGGGGCGATCCTGTACAGCTGGCGTGCAGTGCTGCCTATGGGGCTGGGGGCAGGGCCTAGCGTCCGCGGGTCGGGCGGGCCTTGTAGGGATCGATGCCCTTCGGGATGGGGAGGCGGCCGCCGAGCGAGGAAATGCGCTTGGACACAGCGCTGACCTCGGTCTTTGTCAATTCGCCCTTGAGCTTGTTCATCTTCTTGGCGAGCTGGCTGAGCGGCACCTGGCCCTCGCCGCGGCCACTTTCGATCACGTGGATTGTGACGTTGGGCAGGATGCGCGAGAGCCGCTTGCGTTCGGCGTCGACCAGAGGCTTGACCCGGTTGCTGGGCCCMTCGCTGACAAGCACGACGCCGGGACGGCCGATGGCGCGGAAGACGGCGTCCTGCGTGCGGGGGTTGACAGCAACGGGCTGATCCTCGGTGATCCAGCCGCGCTTGAGCGTGCCCAGCGCGGCACCCGAGGCGCCCGGCTGGCCCTCGATCTGCGCGAACGCGGCGCGCTCGGCGCGGCGGGACAGGATCAAGGTTGCGGCAATGGCGCCCAGCGCGATGCCGATGATCAGGCCGGTGATCCAGTTATCGAGCAGGAAGCCGACCAGGAGGCTGGCGGCGACAACGCCCAGGAACGCCAGCAGCATGAGCCACGGAACCATGGGATCGTGGCGGCGCGTCATCTGGAAGACCTCGCCGATCTGCTTCAGCCGGCTCGGCTTCTTGGCCTTTGCTTCCTTGGGCTTGCGGGAGAAAAGACCGCGCTTCGGAGCATCGGAAGCCGGGCTGGAGCTGCTGGAGTCAGGGGAATTCGCCATAGTGCCTTAATTCTACGTGATTCATGGCTAAGGGCCGGACGCCGGAATCATCCGGTGCCGGCCCCCAGGTGGAAGGGTTCTGGAACAGGATTCAGGAATGCGCGGCGAGGATGGAGCTGGCTTCCTGGCGGGTGCTGCCGGAGCTTTCGATGTGGGCGAGCTGGGCCGGGATTTCCCAGCCCTTCTTGCGCATCGCGGTGGCCCAGAGCCGGCCGGCGCGGTAGGAGGAGCGCACCAGGGGTCCGGA
>NZ_JBFTHK010000224.1:0-5716 GCF_056394205.1 Arthrobacter sp. 10T413_2
GGACTACCGCCTCCAGGTCACGCCCTACGAGCTGCAGCGCAATCTCGGCATTCTGTAGGCGGCCCCGGTGAGCCTGGCACGACGCCTCATAGCCGCCGGCTTCAGTGATCTCGACAAGGGGGAACGGTTCCTGGCAGCCCGGGAACTGGAGGGGCTCGACCAGGACGCCCTMTTTGCCGGGCTGCAGCTGGCGGCTAACCCGGACACGGCCCTGCAGTCCCTGGTCCGGCTGATCGAGAAGCACCCCCAGCTACGCATGCTCGCCGTCGCGGATCCGGAAGCCAGCGAACCGCTGTACCGGGTGCTGGGTGCCTCCGAGGCGCTGGGCGAATTCCTCATCCGCCACCCCGAGCACCTTGACGCCTTCGCCGCCCGGGTCAGCCCGGAACCGCTGGCCGCGGACCCGGCTGCCCTAAKAGCCCGGCTGCTGCAGTCAGTGCGGGCTGATCCGAAGTCTGCCCGGCCGGTGGCGGCCATCAGCGGGCAGGACGCCTACGCCGCCCTGCGKACGGCGTACCGGCGCGGGCTCGTGGAACTCGCCATCAAGGACCTGTGCGCGGCCGATCCCCTCGATTTCATGCCGGCTGCCGGTGCGGAGCTGGCGGACCTTGCCGGCGCCGCCCTGGAGGCGGCCCTCGCCGTGTCCCGGGCCGAGGCGGCGGAGAAGTTCGACGCCAAGGAGGTTGCCGACGTCGGGCTTGCCGTGATCGGCATGGGCAAGTGCGGCGCCMGCGAKCTGAACTACATTTCCGACGTCGACGTCATCTACGTAATCGATTCCGGCACTTTGGAGGACGTCCGGGCAACCATGATCGGCACGGCTCTCGCCTCGGGTATTTCGCGGGCGATCATGTCCACGAGCCGCGAACCCGGGCTGTGGGAAGTGGACGCCAACCTGCGGCCCGAGGGCAAGTCCGGCCCGCTGGTCCGGACGCTGGCCTCGCACGAGAGCTACTATGCGCGCTGGGCCGAGAGCTGGGAATTCCAGGCCCTGCTGAAGGCCCGGACCATCGCCGGCKACGCCGCGCTGGGGGCACGCTACGAGGCCGCCGTGACGCCGTTGATCTGGTCCTCGGCCGGCCGGGAAGGCTTTGTCGAATCCGTCCGTGCCATGCGCCGCCGCGTCACCGAGCACATTCCGGCCGATGAAGAACAGCGGCAGATCAAGCTGGGCCGGGGGGGACTGCGCGACGTCGAATTCACGGTGCAGCTTCTGCAGCTTGTGCACGGCAAGTCCGATGAATCGCTGCGCTGCCGGGACACCACGTCCGCCATCGCCGCGCTGTCCGCCGGCGGGTACATCGGCCGCTCGGACGCCGCGGAATTMGACCGCGACTACCGCTACCTGCGGCTCCTCGAGCACCGGATCCAGCTCTTCCAGCTGCGCCGGACCCACCTCATGCCGGTCAACGAAGCGTCGCTGCGCTCCCTCGCCAAGGCCGTCCTAGGCCCGTTCTCCACCGAGCGGCCCAAACCGGACGCCCTCGTGGGCGCGTGGCGAAAGACCAAGCGCTCCGTCCGCGAACTCCACGAACGCATCTTCTACCGCCCCCTGCTCAACACGGTTGCCACGCTGAGCAGCGAAGAGGCCCGACTGACTCCGGAAGCCGCCCAAGGCCGGCTCGCGGCCCTGGGCTACCTCGATCCCCGCKGCGCCATGCGGCACATCGAGGCCCTCACCGCCGGGGTCAGCCGCCGCGCCGCGCTGCAGCGCCAACTGCTGCCCATCCTGCTGGACTGGTTCGCCGACGGCGTGGATCCCGACGGCGGTCTGCTCGCCTTCCGGCGCGTCAGCGAGGCGCTCGGCACAACGCACTGGTACCTGGGCATGCTCCGCGATTCGACGGCCGCTGCCGAGCGGCTCTGCCATGTGCTCGCCAACTCCCGGTTKATCGCGGACCTGCTGGAGGTCTCGCCGGAGTCCGTGGCGTGGCTCGGAACCGACAAAGAGCTTGTCCCGCTCAGCTTCGAATCCCAATGGCTCGAGATCGCCTCGAAGATGTCCCGGCACGCGGACCCGGAGAGCGCCATGCGGCTGATCCGGCTGATCCGGCGCCGCGAAATCCTCCGCATCGCCATCGCGGACAGTGCCGGGCTGCTGGACCAGGACCAGGTGGGCGAAGCCCTCGCCGACACCGACCGGGCAGCCGTCCTGGGGGCGCTGCGCGTGGCGGAGACAATCATCACCGCCGAGGAACCGCTCAAGACGCACGTGCTGGTAGTCGCGATGGGCCGGCAGGGCGGCCGGGAGATCGGCTACGGCTCGGACGCCGACGTCATGTACGTCCACCGGGGATTGCCCGGCGTCCCGGAAGAGGAAGCGCAGGCGCAGGCCTCGCAGATCGTGGGCAAGCTCTCAAGCCTGCTGACCCAGCCGCTCAAACCGGCGATCCTGGCCGAACGCGTGCTGTCCGTCGACGCGGACCTGCGCCCGGAGGGCAAGAGCGGGCCCATGGTGCGGTCCCTGGAGTCCTATGCCGAGTACTACCGCCGGTGGTCTCTCGTCTGGGAGGCCCAGGCCTTGCTGCGGGCACGCCCGATGGCCGGCGACGACGCCCTGGCGGAGGATTTCATCGCCCTGATCGATCCGATCCGATACCCGGAGTCGTTGTCGGACCAGGACGTGCGGGAGGTCCGGCGGGTCAAGGCCAGGGTCGAGGCGGAGCGCCTGCCGCGCGGCGCCGACCCGGCCCGGCACCTGAAACTGGGCCGCGGCGGCCTGAGCGACGTCGAATGGCTGGCCCAGCTGCTCCAGCTTCGGCACGCCGGCAAGCACCCGGAGCTGCGGACCACCTCCACCGTGGAGGCCCTCGAAGCGGCCGCGGCCCTGGACCTGATCGATGCCGGCGACGTCGTGATTTTGCTCCGGGCATGGCGGCTGGCGAGCCGGATCCGTTCGGCCAACGTCATCTGGACCGGCCGGACCTCGGACCTGCTGCCCTCCTCCCGCCGCGACCTCGAGGCCGTGGCACGGTGGTGCGGCTACGGGCAAGGCAACGCCGCGGAGCTTGAAGAGGATTACCTGCGTCTGAGCCGGCGTGCACGGTCGGTTTTCGAACGGGTCTTCTACGGTCAGTAGCGCCGATCGGCGGCCAGCCAGTCACTGACCCACTCCGTACTGACACATGCCGCCGCCCGGTGCTACCTTGGGCGGATGGCCAGGCAACTGTTTGTGAACYTCCCCGTCCGGAATCTCGATACGACCGTTGAGTTCTTCACCGCGCTGGGTTTCTYCTTTAACCCGGACTTCACCGATGAGAACGCCACCTGCATGATCGTCAACGACGGTGCGTACGTGATGTTGCTCGTCGAGTCCTACTTCAAGACCTTCACCTCCAAGTCGGTGGCCACCACGGCGGACACCGCCGAGGTCATCATGTCCTTCTCCTTGGAGAGCCGTGAGGCCGTGGATGCGGTCATCCGGACGGCGCTGACCTCCGGAGGCAAGGCATCGGAGGAGGCCCAGGACTACGGCTTCATGTACACGCACAGCTTCCAGGACCCGGACGGCCACCTCTGGGAGGTCTTCTGGATGGATCCGGCCGGCCCGCCGAAGGACGCCGCGCTGTAGCTGCACTCAGCCGCAAGCCGCTCGCGGCGGCAGGCGCTGCCGGCATAGGTACGCTGGCTACATGGCTGAACACGTGTGGCTGCTGCCCATCAAGAACCTCGATGACGACGCCCGGGCGGTCAAACTGGGGGAGATCGCGCTGCTGGAACTCGGCGAAGGTCAGCGGAAGTTTGTTGGCGACCCGCTGCGGATGATGCTGATGGCGCTGGAAGAAGAGTCCCGGTACCCGTTCGCCGTGGACGTCAACGGAACGGCCGTGGGCGTGCTCACCCTCCAGCGGGGTGCGGCGACCCTGGCGGGCTGGCCCGACGACGACTCTGTCTGGCTACTACGGGGATTCCTGATTGACCGGCGGCAGCAGGGCAAAGGCATCGGCACGCTCGCCGCCGAGGCCGCCGTGCGGGAGGCAGCCAAACTGACGGCCGGCCTCGGAACCGGCCAGGCCGGCGTCGTGCTCTCCGTCAACGAAGGAAATCCCGGCGGCCTGGCCGCGTACCGTAAGGCCGGCTTTGATGACCGCGGCCGCTACGACGGCGGTGACGCCGGCCCGCAACGCATCATGTACCGGGCGTTCTGACCGGAAATGCAGCTTGACCGGTACGCCGGATGCATCAGTTGATCGAAAGCGCTGAAGTGCGGAGTGCGCACCCCGCACGATGCTACTGCGCCACCTTGATGCCGGCGGAGGTCCTGGAGGTCGTGGTGTAGCCGGTCTTGGAGCCGGTGACCTTKACGGTGATGGTCCGTCCCAGATCGCCGGAGGGGACCACATAGGTGGCAGCGGTGGCGCCAATGACCGCAGTCCCGGAGTGGTACCACTGGTAGGTCAGGATAACCGGGGACACGGCCCAAACGCCGGGCACGGCGGTGAGGGTGGAACCGACCTTCGCGGTACCGGTGATGATCGGTACCGGACCGTAGGTGATTTTGGCTGCCCGCCAAAAGGCGGTGAGGTACGTTCTCCCCAGGAACTCGTCGCCGGTCCGGGAGAAGTGGAACGCGTCACCGTCGTTCACGCCCCCCGCCATGGACGGTGCGAACGCGGTGTAGGCGACTCGTGAGGGGGTTCCCTTGTGGGACTTGTCAATGTTGGCTAACCCCGGTTGGGCCGCGATTCCCTCCGGTGCCAGGCCCCCCACCACAAAGGGCAGTTGAGGGGCGGCCAGTTGGGACCGAAAGTATCCTATGAGCTCGTCAAGCTTCGCACTGTATGCGGAGGTGGACATCCACCAGTTGCCTTCGCCCTGGTGCCAGAGGATGCCCTTGAGCTTCACGGTGTAGCCCGCCGCCACAGCCGCCGCGATCCCTTCGCGGGTCTGTGCAACTGCCAGCGCGGGGAGGTCGAATTCCGGGGCGGAGGCTGTGCCTACATTCCAGGTCGGGGTTCCCACACTGTTGGTAAACGCAGTGGCGCCGCGCGCCGCGGGGATGATGAGAACTCCGGCGTTGGCGGGCTGGTTTTTCACGTACCCGCGGGCAAAGGTCGTGGCGGGGGAGATGCCTTTKGCGACGTCGAGCATGTCCAAGGGGATGGTGGCATTCCGGAATGTGCGTAGCTTAGCGCCGTACTGGAATATCCTCGGGTCCGCCGGATCATCTGTGGTGCCGCTGGGGAGGCCGCGGCCGGACATATTTKACTGCCCGACAGCTAAGAACACATCCAGGACGGTKACCTTGGTCGCTGCCTGCGCAGGCGTCACGCCCGCGAGCATAAGGGCAGAGACTGTGAGGCCGACCAGTAGTCCTTGAATCCAGGTTGTCAGTCTTTTCACGGATCTMACTTCCCACGCTAGGCAGGGACGGCCAGCACCGACAACTAGCCGCCGTTCGGCAACAGCGACGCGACCCGAGCCAGCCGGGAAGGCTATTGTGGCCCAGGAACCTTCGGCTTTCCTTGAGCCTCCCGGCAAGGCCGACTATGGACAGCCGCAGAACTCACGCAACAAAAGGCCGGCCCGAGGCGGTGAACCTGGTGCCGGCCTTTGATGTGTCCAGGGTCTTGAGGACCCTCTGCGGGCTAGTCGCTGTTTAGCCCTGTGTTCTGGCTAGACCCCGTAGTAGAGCTCGAACTCAACAGACCTGACTGGGTGAAGTTGGGGGCGTTGAAATCCGATAGATTCCGGGGGTTTCGGTGCTGTCCATGAT